>JAGRAA010000196.1 GCA_020435185.1 Bdellovibrionales bacterium
CCGGATATGGATTCAAGCCAGCAAGGGATGGTTGTGGACGCCGTTAAGAGTTTTTTTAAGTAAGTCAGTGGGATGAACCAAGTAGTGTTGTTGACGCAACTTATCGATAGATTTGAGGCCTTTCTCTTTGATTTTGATGGAGTAGTCGTTCAGAGCGAAAAAATAAAATTTAAAGCCTATCAAAGCGCTTTTAAGCTTCATTTAGATATTGATATAGATGATGGAGAAATGAAGTGGGTTGGCTTGAACGAAGAAGATGTGGTTCAGTTTTATTTTGATAGATATCGGTTGAAGGCGGATAAGCAAAAAATTATTCACTCTAAAAGAGAGTGGTACAGTGACTACCAAAAAAACGATGTTATCCCCTTAACTGAAGGTATAGAGAACTATCTAAAAAAATTGAAGGAAAGAGAAAAAAAAGTCGGATTGGTCACTAGTTCGAAGAAAAGTGATGTTCAGATCATTTTGCAAAAGCACTTTGGATTAGATGTTTTTGATGTTGTTGTGACCGCTGAAGACGTAAAAAGGCGTAAACCAGACCCAGAAGGGTATCTTTTGGCCATGAGAAGATTAGAGTGTAAGGCTCAGAAAACGGTTGTTTTTGAAGACTCACAGTACGGGATTGATGCCGGTGTGGCTTCAGGCGCAAAGGTTGTGGTTGTTGGAATGTGCTGTAAAAAAGAAACTTCAATATTGGTAAAAAACTTTATAGGGTGAGTTGTTCAATGGTTTTTCAGAGGAAAAGGGACGAGAGTAATGTATTTTAGTAATTCTTGGCAAACTTATGAGACAAAGCCCTTTGTGATAAATTCGAATACAGATTTGAATATTATACAGGATAGTCCAAAGTTAGAGCTCAACAAAGAGCAAAAGAATTTACCTGAAGGCTGGGTTGAGATAGGTGGAGAGTGGGAGAGTGAGTCACAAATACCCAGAAAGTTTATTATCAAAGTTGTATATGACAGCGAATCACCAAATGCCTTTCGCAATTTTTATATATATTCGCAAGGAGAACAAACTTTTAATGCGGTTTTGCAAATATGGAATGGGGTGGAAAAAATTTTAATCTGTTCAGTTCATGAGAGTTTAGCGATTAAACGAGTAAGCCTTAAAAAAATGGGGAAATTCAATATTTTAATGAAAGTATTAAAAGCTCTTTTTAGCAACAATATATATTTAAACTTCAGAAAGAAAGCGTTTTATTTGAAAAGGTACGGGCTTGTAGGTCTGAAAAAATTTGCCCAAGATATATTGATCAATGGAGATTTGTCATACAGGGGGTGGATTGATGCATTTGAAACTCCATATTTGCAAAATTCTTATTATTTTAGTACGAAAATTAAAAGTTTTACATTTAAACCAAAAATATCTGTGATAATGCCGGTCTATAATACCCCGTTAAAGATGTTAGAAGAATCAATTAAATCGGTAATAGAACAGTTTTATGATAATTGGGAGCTATGTATCGCTGATGACGCTTCGACCGATTTTAGAGTTGTTAACCTTTTAAAAAAGTATGAAAAAAAAGATTCTCGAATCAAGGTGGTTTATAGACTTAAGAATGGTTATATTTCCAGCGCCTCAAACGATGCATTAAATAAGGCTACTGGTGAATATGTGGCGTTGATGGATCATGATGATACATTGTCGCCTAATGCTTTATTTGAAATAGTTGATAATATTAATAGAAATCCAAATCTTAAGTTTATTTATTCTGACGAAGATAAATTAGATATTAGATCGAATCGATTGATGCCAACATTTAAGCCTGATTGGTCTCCCAATTTATTAGATTCCTGCAATTATTTAAATCATTTGACGGTGATAGAGAAAATGCTTGTTGACTCAGTGGGTGGATGGTCTGGGGATTTTCCTGGTAGTGACGATTACGATTTGTTTTTAAAATGTACCGAGAAACTAACTCCTGACGAAATTGGGCATATACCTATGGTTCTGTATCACTGGCGAGTTTGGGAGAAGTCAGTGAGTGCATCATCAAAGACGGCAAAAAGGTGTTTTGAATCTGGCAAACGAGCTTTGCAACAAAGTTTTTTTAGACGAAATTTGGCTGTCGATATCCTAGATGTTGATAAAGTTTGGTATAATGTACGGTATAAATTGCCAGAAAAAGAACCTCTAGTATCTATCGTTATTCCGACAAAAGATAAATTGGGTTTATTGAAGCAGACGATTGATGGATTGCTTTATGAGACGAACTATCAATCCTTAGAAATAATCATTGTTAATAATAATAGTGAGCAGGAAGAGACAATTCATTACCTTAATAACTTAGTTAAGAGTCATATAAATATAAAAGTCATAAATAATACGGAAAAATTTAATTGGGCATATCTCAATAATCTTGGAGTAAGAGAGTCGAGAGGATCAATTGTAGGATTGTTAAACAATGATTTGAAAATGATACACAAAAATTGGCTAAAGGAGCTGATTGGTTACGTTTTAAGGCCTAATATTGGAGTGGTTGGACCAAAACTTTTATATCCGAATAACACAATTCAACATGCAGGAGTGGTAATCGGGATTGGGGGGATAGCTGGTCACAGCCATAAAGGATTTAATGTTCATGAATCAGGATATGCTGGGAGATTAGTACTCACCCAAAACGTTTCTGCTGTTACCGGTGCTTGTTTGTTTGTAAGAAAATCTATTTATGAGCAGGTCGGGGGTATTAGCGAAGAATTTAGGGTTGCATTTAATGATGTGGATTTTTGCTTAAAAGTATTAAAAGCTGGATATTTTAATGTATTTAATCCTCATTCATGTTTATACCATCTGGAATCGGCAACGAGAGGGAGTGATGAGGCTCCAGAGAGGCGAGAAGAATTTAAAAAAGAATCTAAATTACTTAGGGAAAGATGGAAAATACACCTTATTGGGGATCGATTTTATAATCCAAATTTAACTCTTCAAAAAGAAGATTTTACATTAGCTTATCCTCCGAGGAGTTTTGATGGGTATTAATATGTTATGCGTTGCCTCAACACAGATCGTGGAGGATGTTTTAGGTTTAAATTATTTATTTGATTAACTAACAATTTATTGCGATCTTTAATCCTTATCAAATTGGAGGTAACATTGAAAAAGGCCCTTATCACCGGAATTACGGGGCAAGACGGAAGTTATCTGGCTGAGTTTCTGCTGAAAAAAGGCTATGAAGTTCATGGTGTGATCAGGCGAGCAAGTGTGTTTAATACTTCCAGAATAGATCATATTTATCAGGATCCTCACGAGAAGGACGTGAGCTTATTCCTGCATTATGGAGATTTGACGGATAGCAGTATGTTATCTCGATTAATTGAAAAAATTAACCCATGTGAAATTTATAATCTAGGAGCTCAATCTCATGTAAAAGTTAGTTTTGAATGTCCGGAGTATACAGGTGATGTAGTAGGCTTAGGAACACTGAGATTACTTGAGGCTATTAGAGATACTCGAATTGGAACAAGGTTTTACCAAGCGGGATCAAGCGAAATGTATGGTTTGGTTCAAGAAAACCCACAAAAAGAAAGTACGCCATTTTACCCTAGAAGCCCATATGCTGCGGCTAAAGTTTACGCTTATTGGCTAGCTGTTAATTATCGTGAAGCCTATGGTATGCATGTTAGCAATGGCATACTGTTTAATCATGAGTCTCCCAGGAGAGGAGAAACTTTTGTTACTCGAAAAATTACAAAAGCGGTGGCAGCTATAAAAGCAGGAGTTCAGGAGAAACTTTATTTGGGAAATTTAGATGCAAAGCGAGACTGGGGATATGCAGCTGATTTTGTAGAAGCAATGTGGCTAATGTTGCAACAAGATTCTCCAGATGACTATGTAATTGCGACAGGAGAAACTCATAGTGTTAAGGAGTTTGTAGAGAGAGCTTTCTCTTATGTAGAGCTTGATTGGAAAAAATATGTTGAAGTTGACCCTAGATATTTTAGGCCCACGGAAGTTGATATCCTATTGGGAGATGCTACTAAAGCTCGACAAAAACTAGGATGGCAACCAAAAATTTTATTTGATCGTTTGGTAGAGATCATGGTGGATTCTGATATTAATGAGTTGAATATTGCATTAACGGGTAAAAGCAAAAAAAACTATTTTGATTTGTCCCAGTCTTTGTACTGATATGAAAAATATCGATTTAGAATTTCCAACGGTTTATGTGGTTACTGCAGTTTTTAATCGGCGTGAAGTAACTTTGCAATTTATAAATCAATTAAAAGAGCAGACTTTCAAAAAAATTAAAATAATTATCGTTGATGATGGTTCAACAGATGAGACATTTGAAGCTATTGCTAGCCGATATAAAGATATTAAAGTGATTAGAGGAAATGGAGGTTGGTGGTGGGGGGGGGCATTGCATCAAGCTTTTCTATATCTTAGAAAAAGCGAAAAAATTTATAAGAAAGATATCATTTTATGGATAAATGATGACACTCTATTTGAGAAAAACTATATCGAATGCGCAGTCGCGGCACTCAGAGAAAATCCAGGTAAGATATTGACGTCACTATGTTACAGTTTGGAAGAGAACGAGTTGCTTGATAGGGGGGTCTGCTGGAATTGGCGAGATTTTACTCTTCGGATTCCAGATAACGATGAAGAAATAAATTGCGCTTCTACTAGGGGACTTTTCTTAAATGTTTACATTGCATTTGATTTGGGTGGATTTAAGCCACGAACTCTTCCGCATTATATGTCTGATTATGAATATTCTATTCGGGCCTATAATAGAGGTATTAGATTCTTTACGGATAAAAATGTTTTTGTCAGAACGGCAGGGGGCTCATCGGCAGTGTCAAAATTAGAGTATACCTCTGTGCAGGAATTTTATAAGGGTCTTTTTTCTAAGAGATTTAGTGATAACCCAATTTATCTGATGAGTTTCATTTACTATTCCTGTCCTAGAAAATTTCAAAAGATAATTTTGTGGGCTAAAATTTTTAAAGAAACAACAAGGCATCATAGAGAGTTATTTAAAAACTCAAAATCATTAAAAGTGATTTATATACCAATGAAAAAGATTTTGGACTGTTTTCGTTTATCCTATAATTATATAATTCGAAAAAAAGATCGAATTCAAAGAATAGTAAAAATTTACAAATACAAAAAAAATAAAGCGAATAGAATTAAAAATCACAATATTGTTAGGGAGACCTCAATAGTTAACAACGAAAAAGGACGGACATGATGATTGTGAGTAGCGCTAAAACATTTTTTGTCGATTTAAAGAAGAACCGTAAGTTATTGATTGATCTTGCTAAACGAGATTTTACGAGCGGGTACCATGGCTCGATTTTTGGAATTACCTGGGTGTTTGTAGAGCCATTAGTTTATATGGTACTGCTTTGGTTCTTTTTCAGCAAAGCTGCTAAACACCCTGTGGGTACATCAGATTTCCCTTTTGTGGTTTGGTTAATGTGCGGAATGACAATGTGGACATTCGTTAGTAATGCCGTTTCCGGTTCTGTGCATATTTTTAGTGGACACTCTTACTTGCTTAAACAATGGGGGTTCAATTTATCTATATTGCCCTTTGTTCATGTTGTTGCAATGTTGTTTCTTCATGGAGCTATGCTTTTTTTGTTAATTATATTATTACTATTTCACAAAATTTACCCTTCTTTTTGGTGGTTTCAATCAATTTATTATATCTTTTCTACATCAATAATGGTTATAGGGTTATCATGGCTTACTGCTTCGATAAGCCTGTTTATTAAGGACGTTG
>JAGRAA010000197.1 GCA_020435185.1 Bdellovibrionales bacterium
AAAGGGATTGAAGGGCACGTAAATTGCTTAGTTAATAGTATGCAATTTTTAACTAGATTAATTTTTATTTTAATTTTTTTTGAGGTTTTTGTCGGTTGTAAATCGAAGGTATCTCAAAATGAGGATGAGGCTGCGGTTAAGAATTGCACTCTTATAGGGTATGAGTCAGGTATATTTATACCTTTTGAAGACATAAATTTAGATATTAAGGATGAAAGAACAAAATTTCTAGATGTTGAAGTCAATGGTCAGCTTATTTCGGACTGCGCTGAATGGGATGGCGCTGTTTGGTATAGACCGACAGTTGGCCACAAGGATGAGGGGCTAATAGTACTGACATTGGATTGGTCGGAGAGTATAAATGTTAAGTATAGTGACGTTGAAAATTCAGTTATAGATTTTTCAGTTTATGGTCGGGCGAGTTGTGATGATGAGCCTGAGGTCTTATATGAAGCTAGTCAAAAAGAGATACGGTGGTCAGTGAGTGAGCCAAATGGTCATGGGTGTGGAGAATATTGGGTAGGTGAGATAGTTGATTAATTGGATTTTTGAGGATTCTAGTGGTTTCAGCTTAGTTTATAAATTGTTTTTTAATAATCTATGAAAGCTCTAAGTCCTAAGCACTGTCTTAAAATATACTGAGACAAGACCTACGAGACTGGTGCTTAAAGAAGTGGTGGAATCAAAAGAAGATGCACAAGTTTATTTAGAGGCCTATAAGGAGGCGTACAAGTGGATACAGAAAACTTACGATCAATCTTAATTCAGCTGACTAAAAGTTTGACAGTTCATGATATAGAAATCGTAGATTATGTCCAGGAGAGTTCTGTGCACTTTAGAATAATCGCAGAGGGGTATGCATCTCAAGAAAAAGCTAAAAGGGTAATAACTGTTCTTAATTTAATTAACGCCGGTCGGCCGGATCTTTCTAAAAACATGCTTATATCCATTGATCCATTAACTCCGGAGGAGTTTAGAAATTTTTATGATTCTTCTGATTCGACTTCTTCTGGTGTTTCTTCTGGGACAGGTCAGGCTGCAAAACCTGCTGAGGCATAAAATAAAAAAGTTTTTGTGGAAGTAATAAACAGCAAACCCAGGTTTTTAGGTGGGTGACCATGGTAACGACTTTAGGCTTCTCAGATCTTAAAAGCTGAGCTTGCTCACCATCGACAGAGACAGTCCCCTAGCTTAATACTTGTAGGGTTTACTTTTTATACTCCACAAAAACCTACTCCTTGAATATATCAAAGCCCATAAAAGCTTTCAACAGACATTCTCTGTCAAGAAAAACAAAATTTTTATAATTTTTGTAGCCTGTTGAAATGACTTTGTTTCGTTTTTTTGCAAAGAGAAAAAATTGTCTAAAGGCCTGTAACAATTTGGTATACTTCGGCCGAAAACACCTTATAGAAGGGCGTATGAGTTATAGAATATTAGACTTTTATTTTCCATTTATCGTATTTTTTTATGGCGCATTGATTACTTTTTTGTTGAGCTCCGAGTTTTTTTGCAAATTAGCAGAAGAAAGACTCCCTATTTATATGACTCAGCAGCTTAAAAGCCATAGAATCTTAGCCTTGGTGTCTCTCTGGGTAGGCGGACTGTGGTCCCTACAAAATATCTGGGCCATGTAGTTTGCCGGAGAGCAAGAGACGAAAAATCCGCCTCAATTCAAGTTGACCCTGTATACGACTCTGGCTATGTTCAGTTTCTTATGAATCAATTAGGTTTTGACTTAGACAATTCTGCAAAAGCAGAAACACAAGAAAAGCAAAAAGAGGCTGAAACAAAAGAGGCTGATAAACAACCGGTAGCGCAAAAAGAAGACGATAAAGAACCTGAAAATCGTGTTTTGTCTGTTTCTCAGATCAATAAAGCTATTAAAGGGCAACTTGAGAGTCGTTTCGACCATCTTTGGGTTCAAGGAGAAATCTCTAATTTTACAGCCCATGCTTCTGGTCATTTTTATTTTAGCTTAAAGGACAACAAGGCTCAAATTAGTGCGGTTATGTTTAAGGGGTCTAATCGAAGTTTAAAGTTCAGGCCAGAATCTGGCATGGAAGTGATTGTTCGCGGAAGAATTTCTGTTTACGAGCCTCGAGGCAGTTATCAAATTATGTGTACCCATATGGAGCCAATGGGTGCTGGAGCTCTTCAGCTTGCATTTGAACAGTTGAAAAAAAAATTAGATAAAGAGGGACTTTTTGATCCCAGTCATAAAAAAGCATTGCCCAAAATTACTCATCATATTGCT
>JAGRAA010000198.1 GCA_020435185.1 Bdellovibrionales bacterium
GAGGGGCAGGAACTCAAGAGAACATACAGGCCTTAAATACAAGTCTTGATCGCATCAATAGATTGTTTGATGACGTGGTTCTTATGAATAAACCTTTTGAAAAAGTATCGTCAAAAGAGCTTTCGGCTGAAAAACTAAGAGTCCTCTTAGATGAACTGATTGAAGAGTTTAATCAAGCCATCCTAGTTGAATTTTCTGCTGGTGAAGTTTTGGTAGATGTTAAAAGACTTCGGGTCATACTCAGAAATTTAATTAAAAATGCGACGAGATATGGGAAAGTCGCTAAAATATCTGTTTCAAAAACTCAAAGTGAAGTATTTATTGATGTACAAGATGAAGGCGGCGGGGTTAGCGAAGCCGATAGCCAAAAAATTTTTGAGGAGTTTTTTCGATCAGAAGAAGCTAAATCTAAAAATGCGGATGGATTAGGCCTTGGTTTATATATAACTAACAAAATGGCTAAAGAAATGGGAGCCAGCGTGAAACTGACCAATCCAGGTC
The DNA here is from genome assembly GCA_020435185.1 of Bdellovibrionales bacterium. Taxonomy (GTDB): domain Bacteria; phylum Bdellovibrionota; class Bdellovibrionia; order Bdellovibrionales; family UBA1609; genus JAGRAA01. The sequence continues at coordinate 502 of JAGRAA010000198.1, forward strand.
AACCAAAGGCAAACTTTAGACTGATCTTGAGGAGGCCACATTGAGTAAAATTTTAATTGTTGAAGATGACAAAGTTATTTCTGACGGACTCAAGCAAGCTCTTGAAAGTGAAGGCTACCAAGTCGCTTGTGCCTTTGATGGAGATGCAGGTCTTTATAAAATTAAAACTGAATCTCCTGATTTAGTTATTTTAGACATTATGATGCCGAACATGAATGGTTTTGAGGTGACTACCGAAGTGAGAAGGTCAGGGGATAGTATCCCTATTATGGTATTATCGGCTCGTGTTGAAAGCCAGGACAAAGTGAGAGGTTTGGATTTAGGGGCCGATGATTATATTTCTAAACCTTTTGATCTTGATGAACTATTGGCGAGAGTTCGTCGATTGATAAAAAAGCAGCATGCTGTAAATGAATGCTTTGGAGATTTTGAATACATTTGGAAAAACCGTACCCTTTGTCAAAGTGGGCTATTTATCCAGTTGCAAACGAAGGAGCGTTTACTTTTAGAGTTTTTTCTAAAACGAGCCAACCAAATAGTAAGCAGAGAGCAAATTTTAGATAGTGTTTGGGGATCTGACTACGAAGGTACCGACAGAACTGTTGATAATTTAGTAGTCGCTTTAAGAAAAAAACTTGGATCGAAGCATGTGATCACAGAAAGAGGTCTGGGTTATCGGTTTGTGACAAAATTATGACAAATCGGAGATATGTACGTGATGAAACTGGGTTAGGTTGAGAATAACAACATACCTAATCTAGGAGGAAGACATGAAAAGGTTTATTACATTCGTAGCGGTTATTTTTTCACTTTCAGCTTTTGCTGGAAATCGATTTGATCAAATGGAGACTTATCGTGAAATTCAAAGGCTGATGAAGGTTCAGGGTAAAAAAAGACCGGCTCTTAATCTTGCAAAAGGTCTTTTGGCTCAACTTGACCAAGAGGATGAACTTTATAAAGAAGTTTCTGAGTTGATTGGATTTTTAGGAGATGGAAATCCTAATTTTCCCTTAGAAAAAGCCATTAAATACGCAACAGGAACAAAAGAGGAAATTTATTGTAAAGGTGTGGGACTGGTTCATCTTGAAGGCAAGCACAATGATGGAACTAAGAGTTCTCTTAAACTGATAAGCTCAAATCGTGATCTTGGTGATACTTATAGTTTTGTTAAAGGTGGAGATTGGGTTTATGAACTTGATACTGGATATAGAGAACCCGTGACTTCTGAATCTTGGTTAGATCAGTCCACAGCAAACTCTTATCAAGTTCGTGAGTTTAGACGTCGAACAGAAGGCAACGATAAAGGAACATGGAAAGCGAGTTGGCAGGGTAATAGTAGTTCTACGAGTTATTCAACGAGTGGTGAAACTCTGGAGCCTCTTCCTATGTATATGGCTAATGATTACCATCTTTGGGGAGCCTATGATCTTGGATTTAAAATTAATTTCAAAGTTGGTGAAAAGGATAAAATTTATAATCGTGAAGGAGGCTCAACTAAGGCTATAATTCTTAAAACTGATAGAGAAGTCACAAAGCATTTAGATCAGTTTAACTATAAGGATGCAAAAGGTAACAATCATAAGTTTTCGGATTGCTTTAAAGTTCACTTAAAGATCGAATTAGACAAACTTGAAGATTACAAACGCTAGCACTTGAGGGGAGTGAGTCAGCTGAGGTTGACTCGCTTTAAGATTTTTATATCAAGAATCGACTTTTTCTCCATACCAGACCTTTGTTTGAACACCAGGTGAATAAAGTGGATTTATCTTAAAATTTATAACATCTACAGGGAGTGATTCGTTATTGAAGTCAAAACGAATCACATTCGCTTTAAATAAAGACCAGGGTTGGTGATCGATATTCCATCTGGTTAGTTTTCCTTTGTGCATATTATAAAAACAGTAGCGTTCTGATATCCAATGTTGAAAACTACCCGGTTTGTTTTCAATGGGGTCGTTGAGACTTTCAATTTCTAGATGTAGCTGAAAATCTTTTCTATTCACATGCACTAAGGATTGAGTGCCATGGTTGGTGTAGGTAATATCAGAATCTACGTAAGGGATATCTACAAAACTTCGAACAAATTTATTAAAAAATAGGTGAGGAGAATCTAGGCTAATAAATAAAACCCCTGGCTTATTGTTTGCGGTCACATAAGTTCTAATGTTTACTTCAGGAAATTCTTTAAACCCTAAAGGCCAGTAGTTAAAACCAACATTTTTCATTTTAAAGGGAATGACGCTCACCCAGGCTTGATTGTCATAGAGATCTAAATTAAGGCCAGAGGGAATAATGGAAGACAAATCAGAAGCCGCAATAGGAGCATTAAGAAAAAAGGCCTCCATCCAATTTTGTTTCATTATCCAAGGAACATCGGGAACACTCCAGCTTCGGCTCATGTAGTAATTATGCCAATTAAAAAATGTAGAGTCAATTTAGTGGGATTTTTTAAAGCGGTTGTTTTAGCGATGAAAATTAAAAAGGGCCACATATAACTTGGCCCCAAAGTAAAATCTAAAGTACAAGAGAAGGGTATTTAATTAAAATAGCTGCGGCCATGACTCGAGCTAAATAAGGCGTTTGGTAATTTCCTTGTTCAATGAGTGTCCAAGGGTCACGAGTTCCATACTTGACAATGTCTTTAAGCACCCTGTTCTCTCCTTGATAATAACTGATCAAAGTCAGTCGAAGATCATTAAACTTGAGGTTATTGTCACGTAAGTATCTCATGGCTGCGTCTGTGGCCAAGGGGATATCTAATCTTTCATCGCGGTTTTCGTTAACAGTTAATCCATATCGTCTTGCCGTATTTGGGATGAACTGCCACATGCCGGCACCTTTAGAGCTTATACTCGTCCTGCGATCGGGAAGGTTTTTAAACCCAGATTCAACAAAGGCCACGGCAGCTATCTCAGAGGGCAAGTTATTCGCCTCAGCTTTGCTATCGATTAAAGATTTGTACGCTTCATATCTTTTAAGTGATTTTCTGGTAAATTCTCTCCAGTTGTTGTTCGAAGAAAACCGATTAAGCTCTTCAAGAACTTGGTCGTTGACCTCAATAGGGAATCCATCAAAATCATTCACGTTTACCGTGTCTCTCAACTGAGTCATTGTGATTTTATTTGTTGATGATTGTAGGGCAAAGACAGACAAGCCAAAGAGCAATATTCCTGCGGCAACAATGGTGCTGAAGAGAGGTTTTCTTTCTTGTTTTATATTTTTCATTTTTTCTATCCTCCTTGATAGTTGTGATTTCATTTTTCCCCACGCCATACCTGAGGCACCGTAAGGTATTTTATGAGGATGGGTCGTTTCTGCTACTTGTATCAGGCAGGCAGCATATGCCCTTGGAAGAACCTTTTTACGCGCAATTAAAGACTCATCGCAGGCAAATTCTTGATCTAACAAAACTTGTTTTCTCCATAGGTATACAATGGGGTTGAGAAAACAGAGAGACAGGATCATCTCAAAGAGATAGATCCACCCCGTATCACGATTTTTAATATGTTGAAACTCATGCTTTAAAGCTAACTTTAACTGGCCCATGTCCTGGAGTAAAAACTGTGGGAGTACGATGTAAGAGTTTTTTAAGAATGAAAAAGCATAGGGGGAGTATAGGCGATCGGATATTTTAATATGGGTGTTGCCAATTTTCTTAAAAGTGAAGGCTCGATGAATTTCTTTGTAAGTTTTAATGGTTTTCCAGGGGATGAGACCAGAAACTCCAAAAATAATAAGGTAGATTAAATATGAGATGTATTCATATCGATAGGGGATAGTTTTTGGGATACTACTTTTTGCGATAGACTCATGGACAAGATAAAGCCCTTGGGTGGTTGCATTTAATGGATCACCAAGAGTATTTCGAATTGGATATTCGTAAGAAGCCTCAGGGACGAGAGAAAGGGTTGGTAAAACGAGTAAGCAAAGCACAATCATTAAATAATGAAACTTAAGCTTTTGCCTTGAGCTTATATTTAAGAATGAAGCTAAAATGGCCAAAGAGCCAAAGGCAAATAATGCGAGGTTAAGCTGCAAATACCAAGTCATTATAGTTCCGCCAGTATTTTTTTGATGGCGTCTCTTTCGTCATCAGAGAGATCTGAGGTACGAACTAAGCGTTTAACTAAACTCGATGGAGTTCCGCCAAAAACATTTGTGACCACATGAGAGAGTGTGCTTTCTTCATAGTCTTGTTTTTGAAGCACGGGGATATATATGTGACTTTTGCCGTCTTTGCGACTGCAGACAATTTTTTTCTTTTCTAAAATTCTGAGCATCGTTGAAGCAGAGGTATAAGCCAGGTTTCGCTCTTCAGGTAAATGGGCAAGAACATCACGAACGCTGCCTTCGTTTAAAAACCATAAAATGTTCATGATCTCTAATTCAACTTCAGTTAGTAAATGGGATAAGCTTTTTTTGGACATAATTTCTCCTCCAAAAAAAGTATCAACTAAAAGCTTAGTAGATATCAACTAAGTTTTTAGTTGAATAGGGAGAAAGTGAAAATACACAAGTATTATCATGTGTTTGATTATGGTCTAGTTTTTAAAGACGGACTGACTACATAGAGCTTTGGCTGTATGACCATAGATTTAATTTACTCCTCTAAAAAATCCAGAGAAGGTTTTGAAAATCACTCTGTAATTTTTTTGTTGGCTTTCGTTGCAGAGAGAATATTCTAGGTTGATGAAAATAGTAATTGTTGGTTCTACCCACGGAAACGAAAGAACCGGCTATTTGTTAGTCAGCCGGTGGATAAAAAATTGCGAGAAGCTTTCTCGTCAACATGAGTACAAGTTTTTAATTGCAAACCCTATGGCCGCTCAAAAAAATGTTCGATTTATCGATTTTGATCTCAATCGATCTTTTGGTCCCAATTTTGGTAAAGCCACTGGTTATGAAAAAATCCGTTCTTTAGAAATAAAAGCAGAGTTGGCTCATTGGGCAGGTAGAGAACCTTATTTTCTAATCGATTTGCACACTACGACGAGCAATATGGGAGTGACTTTCGTTCTCTCAAAATCAGAGGCCTTGTCTGCTTGGGCGGTCGCGGAGTCGCAGAAAGTGACCTCTGAGAGTTACATTTTATTTAATGATCTCATTGATGATGAGTGTCGTTTTGTGGATAGTCTTGCACCCCATGGTTGTATCGTAGAGGTGGGGCCCGTGGCTCAAGGCTGTGAAGATCTTACCATTATTGAAAAAACTGAAGGTGCAGTTATCAATTTGTTAAAGGCTTTAGAAGAAAAACCTCAGGTAAATAAAGTTGTGGTCAATGGTTTTGAGGAAGTGGGTGGTATGGCTTACGAGAATGATTCAGTCATCCATCCCAATTTTATCAACAGCGATTATCGAGAGTTAGCACCTGGCATAAAAATTTTTCAGAAAAAAAATGGTGATGTGATCGAATATAAGGGAGAAAGATGTTTCCCGATTTTTATTGGCGAAGCGGCTTATTTGCCTAATAATCACGCCTTTACCAAAACAATAAAAACCTCTAAGACTTTTTCTTTCCGTAAACAATAACGGTCATTTGCATACGTCGGCTGCCATATTGAGCCATCTTAAAAAACTCTTTCTTTTCGACAGGGATATAGGCCATGTCTGGCATTGAGAGGCTGGCTTCGGTATAGTTTTTCGGAGTATCTACTTGGTAATCAGGATCGTGCAAATAATAATAATCCTTATCAAAGCCAGAGAGAACCACCCAGTGGGGGGCCTTTGTGCG
>JAGRAA010000199.1 GCA_020435185.1 Bdellovibrionales bacterium
TTTCTTCTTCATTTTCTCCATAAATAACAGGCTTAATAAACTCCAAATACCAATCACAAAACTCTCCCCAAACAAACTGATAAATAGACTGGGCCGCTTCAGCAAATTTGTAATCACTTAAATAAGAGTGAACTTCTTGCTGACAGTGCCCCAGTTTATAAATAATCCATTGATCCGCATAAGACAGCTGAGATTTTGGCAAAATTGTATTTTCATCGACACCTTTAAAATCTATTTTTTCTATTCCAGACAAAGCAAATCTCGTGGCATTCCAAATTTTATTCATAAAATTACGATAGCCTTCTAAGCGTTGCATAGAAAACTTAAGATCTCTTCCCATAGCGACTTGAGACATCAATGTAAATCTTAAGGCATCAGCTCCATATTTTTCTATAAGCTCAACAGGATCAATCGCATTGTTAAGAGATTTAGATAGCTTTCTCCCCTGTGAATCTCTTACTAATCCATGGATATAAGTCGTTCTAAAGGGAACATCTTGCATGAACTCTAAACCCATCATAATCATCCGAGCGACCCAAAAGAAAATAATATCATGCCCGGTCACCAAAACATTTGTTGGATAAAAAGTTTTCAAGGCCTCTGTTTCATCTGGCCAGCCTAGAGTACTAAACGGCCATAAGCCTGAACTAAACCAGGTGTCTAAAACATCCTCTTCTTGAAACAAATGATGACCACCACATTCTTTACAAGAAGAAGGAGCTTCTTCTGCCACATTAATATGTTTGCAATCTTCACAATACCAAGCAGGTATTCTATGCCCCCACCAAAGTTGTCTTGAGATACACCAATCTTGAATCTTATTCATCCAATGAAGGTATGTTTTTGTCCAAGATTCTGGCTCGAATTTAAGAGTACCGCTTTCTACAACTCTTTTGGCTGGGATAGAAATTTCTGAGGTGTTTACAAACCATTGATCAGACAAAAAAGGTTCAACCACACACCCAGATCTCTCACAATGTCCAACACTATGAACATGATCTTCAACTTTTACTAAAAGGCCTTTCTGCTCTAAGTCCTTTACGATTTTATCTCTAGCGGCTTTAACACTTAGCCCTTGATAAGGACCAGCGTTCTCATTGAGAGTTCCGTCTTTATTTAATATATTGATAAACTCCAAATCATGACGTTTACCAATTTCATAGTCATTAAAATCATGTGCAGGAGTTATTTTTAAAGCTCCAGATCCGAATTCTTGATCTACGTAATCGTCAGCTATAACTGGAATTTTTCTACCCAATAGCGGTAAAAGAACACTCTTTCCGATCACATCAAAATACCGATCATCCTCAGGATGAACACAAATAGCGGCATCGCCCAACAAGGTTTCTGGTCGTGTAGTTGCTATCACAACTTCTCCGGACCCATCCTCAAATAAGTACTTGATGTACCACAAATGCCCTTTAACTTCTTTATGCTCTACTTCTAAATCAGAAAGAGCCGATTCCAATTTAGGACTCCAGTTTATTAAACGAGTTCCTTTATAGATGATTCCTTTTTTATAAAGCTCAACAAAAACTTTTCTTACGGATCGAGATACTTTTTCATCTAATGTAAAAACCTGACGAGACCAATCACAAGAATCTCCCATTCTTTTCATCTGACTAACTATTCGACCGCCATATTCATTCTTCCATTTCCACACTTCTTCAACAAATTGATCTCGGCCCAAATCATGTCTCGTTTTACCATCCTGAGCGAGCTTCTTTTCTACAACAGATTGTGTGGCTATTCCCGCATGGTCCGTACCAGGTAACCACAAAGTGTTGTATCCACTCATTCTCTTCCATCGGATTAAAACATCTTGGATTGTATGGTCCAATGCGTGCCCCATATGAAGAGCCCCGGTCACATTAGGAGGAGGCAAGATGACACAATAGGGAGGTTTGGTAGATAAATCCTCACATCCAAAATAATTTCTTTGCTCCCACCAAGAATAAATTTTTTGTTCAACCTCTGCAGGATTGTATCGATCACTCAACTGATTCTGTAATTCTTCAGACATGTGCATTCCTTGAAAAATTTACTTAACGGGTAAGCCTAAGGCCTACCCCCAATTATTATAGACTCACAGGTAGTAATACTATTACCTATATCAGTTTATTGTAGCCTCCAGCAACCACATAAACATTGATAAAGCCCTCTGATTCGAGTTTTTTAGCTATTTTTTTAGATGTTTTTCCGTCCTGACAACATAAAACCAACGGGTACTGCATATCCAAACCCTTAGTTTGAATATGCTGCATAATTTCAACAAATTCTCTCACTGGTACGGACTGGCTAAAGGTCTTTTGCCAGTCCCCCTCAATCTCACCTTCCACCATGCTAAAAAAGACAAAAGGCACTTGCTGCTGGATAAGATTATTTAATTGATACTCTGAAATTTCATTGCTCATTTATGCCCTTCCACTTTTTTGAGTTCCCTATATGTTCTCATCAAATAGACTAAAACAATCAATGTGAATAAGCATGCCATAAAAAATGGAGATCTAGGTCCAAATTCATGGTATAAAAAACCTCCAAGAAGAGGCCCAAAAATTCTCCCAAGAGCAGACAAACTCTGATAAACCCCCATAACTTTGCCTTGTTCTTCTGGGCCAGACATTAAACTCACTGTCCCAGACATTGAGGGGTTAAATAACCCCATTCCTATGGCTAAAAGAGTAACCGCAAAACCTAACATCAAAATAGAATTTGAAAATGCAATTCCTATATATCCTAATAAACTTAAAATGGTTCCCCATAAAAGAAGTTTGGTCTCTCCATACTTAGGAATCCATTTTCTAATGAGATATCCCTGAGTAAATACCATCACCAAACCTATAAAGGCAAAACCGTAGCTAGCCTCTTTCATGCCCCACGAATAAATATCGTCAACAAATAAAAATAACGTGGCTTCCATTTTTGCAACAGCTAGCGAAAACAAAAGCATCATTTGAAGCATTCCGGCTAGAGATGACGAGAACAAATACTTCTTTAGCAGAATAAGTTTTTGACTCAAAGACATTGAGGAGCTTTCTTTATTTTCTTTAGACAAAGACTCTTTTAATGTAAAAAACGCAATCACAAAATTTAAAAAGCAAATTGCAGATGCAACTACAGCAGCCAGACTTTTTCCAAGGGGCGGCTCACTTCCAAAATGGGTTCCCAGTTCACCAAAAAACCCTCCTAAAAAAGGTCCTAAAACAAAACCAAGGCCAAAGGCAGCCCCAATCAACCCCATTCCTTTAGAGCGATCTTTTTTGTCGGTGACATCTGCAATATAAGCCATGGCTGTAGATATATTTGCTCCACCAATTCCAGCAAACATCCTCGCCAAAAATAAACCCACCAGTGTGGTGGAAAAGGCAAAGCCTAAATGAGAAAGGCTTGAAACCAGCAAACTGACTAAAATAATCGGTCTCCTGCCCAATCTATCGCTCAAACTCCCCCAAAAAGGAGACATTAAAAACTGCATCAAAGAATAAACCGTCATCAAAGCCCCAATTTCAAAAGGCGTTGCTCCAAGCTTTCTCGATAAAAAAGGAGTCAACGGAATAATAATTCCAAAACCCACGAGATCCACAAAAACAGTCATAAAAATGACAAATAGTGCATTTTTCTTCAAAATATCTCCTCAAAGAACATCTTTCTTGATAATGTTTACTATCTCTATTTAACAATCACTTCATAGGTGTAAAGGTTTGACGCTAAAAACAAATAATACTCAATATATTACGTTCGTTCTTCTTTGCTTTATGCACTTTATCGCAAATCCTACATTTGCTCAAACTAGTAAATTTAATTCCGGCAAACTGCATTGGGATCAACAGTTAAAATACTTCAACACTAAATCTAACTTTTTAGATAGCGGTAGCTCCTTTAAAAGTTTAGATGCCGGACACAGTTACAATTACCTAAAACTTCTTGAAAGGTTTGACTTCAACTACAGCAATACAGTGAATTTTTTTAGTCAGCTAGAAATCGGAAACTCCCAGTCAGATGACGGATCATATATTCGTAATTACTCTTCAATCAACAGTCTTACTTTAGGTTTTCAATACTATTTAAGACTTAATAAAAAATGGATCCTCCTCCCCGAGCTATCCACTTCATTTTCTTTGTACAAAATCGAAAAAAATACAGATAATTCATTCTCCAGTGATGGGGCCAACACCCTTTTGGCAGGAATGGCCATACAAAGAAGAATCTATTCTACCATCAATGAATTATTTTTAGGCTATCTCTACAGAGACCAGGGCCTTTCTCACCTTATTCAATATCGCTATCTCCTAAGATTTAGACTTTCTAAATCTTTTTCAGCTCTACTTTCAATGAATGGCTATTCTACTTTTTATGATGATGAATTTATTAACTCTCCAACAACTAGAACAAATATAATTGAAAACGTGAACGGAGGGAGTTTATCTTTTTATTCCGTAAACCCTAGCTCTCACGGGTTCTCCATTGGCTCGGAGATCCAGTTGACAAGACACTCCTCCCTAGGCTTTCACATAGACTCTGTCTACGCAGGAAGAAACACAGCTAAAGGAGAAACCTTTATCGTCGACTTGAAATTCAGAAACTTTCTAAATTTGTATAATGAAAAAGGTCTAAAAAGACAAAAAAGCCGAGATCAAATCAATACCTTTAAAGCTGACTACGAAGAGTATGATGAAGAATTATTTGAAGCCGATGATCTGCCAAATAATTCTTCATCAATACCTTTAAAGCTGACTACGAAGAGTATGATGAAGAATTATTTGAAGCCGATGATCTGCCAAA
>JAGRAA010000200.1:0-3741 GCA_020435185.1 Bdellovibrionales bacterium
GGACTAGATATGCCCAGCCAGGTCAGATGGGTTCGCATGAAAAATATCATATGATCGACCAACAACCTCTTCTGCTTTACACGGTATTAAATGTTCAATCTTTTTAAGCGTTTTCACACTTTGCGGATTCATATAGTCAATGATTCCATCAAGAGTGGAAGTCATCACATTTATGGGCACATTTTCAGTAGCCTGTGCCTTTCTTTCTTCGATCAATGAATTTGATCCATTTACACTTTCTATTTTCATGGTTGATGCGCTCATTGCTACCCCTTTTTTGGTCTTATATTCCTATTAACTATTACTTTTTTTATTAATTATTCGATCTAAATCTAACACGATCAAAAGCCTTTTATTAAGTTTATGTACACCTTGAACATAAGGCTTTAGCTTCCCATCGATCGTTTCTGGAGTCTTCTCCCAAGTCTCATTGGTAAGATCCATAACATCACATATTTGGTCGACCATCAAAGCCACCAATGAGTTGTCATGCCTCACTATCACGTTCATGAAATCACCTTTATATTTATTTTCTAAACCAAACAGTTCTCTTAAACTCATGGCCGTAACGATCTGTCCTCTTAAGTTAATCAATCCGTGGATACACTTTTCACTCAACGGTACTGATGTTACTTTTTGCGGACGGATAACTTCTTGAACATCTAGAACACTCACCGCATAGAAATCCTCTCCCACCATAAACCCACAATATTGAGTGATTTCATCACCTAATCCTACATTTTGATCTTTTATTTTTATCGCTGTACTCATTTTAATCACCCGGCCTTTTTTAAGTAACTTCCGACAATTTCTGCAATCTCTTCTCTTTTAAATTTTTCTAAATAATGATCATAACCTACTTTTCTTCCTCTTTCTTGATCGGCATCTGAAAACCGAGTAGTTACCGCTATCATTGGAAGGTGCTTAGTCTTCTCATTTTTTTTGATCTCTTCAGCCATTACAAATCCATCCATCTGTGGCATTTCAATGTCTGACAAAACAAGATCAACACTTTCTGTTTCTAAAACTCTAAGAGCATCTAAACCGTTTATGGCTGAAATCACTTTATAACCTTCATCTTCCATAAGGGTGACCGCCAGCTTTCTAAACATGGGAGAGTCTTCAACAACTAATATTTTTTTCTCAACATTCTTCACCAAAGACTTACCATCACTATGTCTTTTCACAATTTCTTGACGATCTATAATATGAAAAACGTCTACAACAGTTATGGCCTTTTCGTTTACAAAAACACTACCAAATAAGGCTTTATCACCAGAAACCGCATGATCAATATTTCCTTCATGATCAGTAATATCGATAATTTGTTCTACTAGGATTCCAAACAATCTATTATGATGCTTAACAACCAACACAGGAGCCTCTGATCGTCTCTCCATAAACTCATGAATAGACTTGCTATAACCTAATTCTGAGGATAAACAAATCAGCGGCATCGCTTCATCGCGATATCGGATGATAGGTTGTACGCCAACAAACTCAATATCTTTTGTTTCAATTTCCTCTAATCTATTTACTAGCGCTAAAGGCACTGCAAAACTACTCTCTGATTGTAATTTAAATAGCAGATAAGACTGTATGTCTTCGAGCATAACTTTATTTTCTTCAAACAAAGAGTCTGCCCCACTAGAAACGCTGGTTAGACGCGTATATTGAGCAGCCCCTAAGGCATCAATTATAAGAGCAACTTCTCCATCACCCATTATAGTTGCACCTGCAAACATACTTAAATCTTTAATTTGCATACTTAAAGGCTTCACAACAATTTCTTGAGTGTCTAATATTTTATCAACGACCAAGCCGTATAAATTTCCTTCAGCATTTAATACAACAATATTATCAATTGCGAAGTCGGAACTTTTTTCTTCTGTCGATTGTTTGAATTCACCTTCTACGATATATTTTTTTTCGTCTAACCTTAGCACCTCATTCAAATATATAATGGGGATTAACTCTCCTCTAAGTCTAAAGAAACTAGAATCTTTTACTCTTTCGATTTCTTTTCGCTTATCCCCTTCTAACCGTACTAGCTCAACAATATTATTTTGAGGGACGGCAAAGGAGTCTTCTTTTCCGTTGACAATTAGAGCTGGAATAATCGCCAAGGTCAGTGGGATTTTTAAGGTAATCGTCGTACCAGAGCCTTCAACTGAAGAGATGTCTACCAAGCCACCAATTTTTTCAATATTAGTTTTTACCACATCCATACCGACTCCCCGTCCGGAGATATTCGTTACTTTTTCTGCTGTAGAAAATCCTGGAGTAAAAATAAAACTTAAAATTTCTTTTGGATGCAGACGACTTGCGTTCTCTTGAGAAATCAATCCCTTATCTATGGCTTTTTGTAAAATCTTATCTTTTGACAAACCTTTTCCATCGTCACTCACTTCAATAGTGACCTGGCCGCTTTCATGATAAGCCTTAATGGAAATCGATCCCACATCTCGTTTTCCTGATTTTTTTCTATCTTCAGGCAGCTCAATTCCGTGATCTACTGCATTTCTAATGATATGAGTTAAAGGATCTTTAATCGCCTCGAGCAATGTTTTATCTAATTCCGTTTCTTTTCCCTCAATAGTTAAAGTCACTTTCTTATCGTTAGAGCGAGCGAGATCTCGAATGATTCGTTCAAATTTATTAAACACTAGTCCCACCGGTTGCATTCTTGTCGTCATAATATCTGATTGCAGTTCAGTGGTAATGATATCCAGTTGAGAAGCTAATCGATTAAGCTCTACATTGTCATACTCATTTGCAAACTGCAGAATTTGGTTTCTATTTAAAACCAATTCTCCAGCAATATTCATTATTTTATCCAACAACGATACATTCACTCGAATGGCACTGTCTGATATACTCTTTGACTCTGATCTCATTTCTTGAATCGATAAATTCACTTCGCTAGGAACGACTTCTTGGGTTATTGGGCGATCCTCTTTGGAAACAGATACGTTCTCCTGAAGTTCAACCTTGGGAGCCTGATGTACTTCAGATTTTTGTAATGACTCTTCTTTTTGAATAGGCTCAACAAAATTCTGTGAATCCGTCTCTACATTATCTTGAGCTTCAAATGCCACAACAGACTGAGTCTCTACCTGAGGATTTACTTCAGGTGTTGCCACCAGGACTTCATGCTGCATTGGTTTACCAGGCTTCTCTCCCTTATTTACTTTTTCTAGTGCATCTTGGAGCCCTTGTTCAACCAACGTCACATCACCTGATTTTTCATTGCCATTAGCTTCAATGTGTTTCATATGGTCTTGAATTTGATCCATACAAAGCAAAATAAGATCTATTGCCTCCGGAGTAACTTGTCTTTGCTTAGATCTGAATTCATCTAATATGGTCTCAGCAAAATGTGTGATTTTTTCTAGAATGACAAATTGAAAGAAACAAGCACTCCCCTTAAGAGTGTGCATCGCTCTATACACTTCATTGATAAGCTCAATATTTTCAGGCTGCGCTTCTAACTGGGTCAGCCCTTGATTTATAGTAGAAATCCCTTCTTCTGATTCAATCAAGAAGTCGTTGATAATTTCGTTTACTGCAGAGCCTGTTGAACTCATTTAATACTCCAAAATCATAAAATGTTAGTGCATCCACTTTATGTCTATCGGCCATTCATTTTTTAAATCTGAATTAAAATCATATGATTCAGAATAAAACAGCTAAACAAATTTGTATTATTTTTGATCACAAACTGTACCTAAGACAGATGAG
>JAGRAA010000200.1:3839-6144 GCA_020435185.1 Bdellovibrionales bacterium
CTATGAGCTCCTTGAAAAATCTTAAAAATTCAATTGTCTTCGCCCATTCATTAAGAAGACTAAAACATAATAATAATCAGGAAAGAATTTTAAAATATTTTAAAGAATTTTTAACAAATCAAAAGGGGCTTTATATCAAATTGGCACAAATCATAGATAGTGCTGGTTCTGAAAATTTAGATATCTCTACAATTCCTCAACCTCTTGACCACGAAGATTTTATGCGAATCTTAAAATCCTCTCCGACTTTAATGAAATCTTTAAAGGATATTAACCCTAATGGATATGCCGCTAGCCTAAGTCAAGTTCATCAAGCCACCACCACAGACCAACAAAGTGTTGCCATAAAGGTATTGTACCCTGGTATAAAAGCTGAGCTTCAAGATCAACTAGAGTTGATCAATAAAATCCCTTCAATAGGGTCAATTAAGCGTTTCGATGTCAATATTGATATGTATAAAAGACTCATTTATAAATTGATTATAGACGAAACAGATTTTAAAAATGAGTTAGAAAACCTAGCCTACTTTAATTCAAAAGTTGAAATTTTCGAAGACATAGTGATCCCTTCTCCGATGGCCAACCTTTGTAACGACGATATTTTAGTCATGAGCTGGGTCGATGGAAAAAGTATTCATGAACTTCCGCCAGGCCTATCTCAAGAAAGAAAAAATCAATTCGGAAATATATTGTTACGTTTTTTTATCCGACAGTTTCTATTTTGCGATAGAATTCATATTGATCCCAATAAAGGCAATTTTTTATTTATCGAGAATCCACATCCTCAAATTGCCCTCCTTGACTTTGGAAGCTGTTATAAAATTACGAATAGTTCATTTTCTTTAGCTTTATGTCGCTTAATTTATTCTGCCATTTATAAAGAATCGGTTAATCTTATGGGAATATTTCAACTTCTAGGCTTTGAAATAGATAAACTGTCACATATAGAAAACAGAATTCCTTATCTTGTCCAACTGTTATCAGAACCCTTTTGCAATAATTCATGGACCAATTTAAATAACTGGGACTTCAAACAAAAATTGGAAAAAGCCTTGGGAGAACTTAGGTGGTGGTTTCGATCCTCTGGCGGTATGGATTTTTTTATAGCCCAAAAGTACTTTTACGGAATGTTTAATCTTTTAAAAACTTTAAATTGTAACCTAAACTTCCAAAAGATTTTTTTAGAAGAAACTGCACCTCTTAAGAACCAAGTTTATTCGTTAGAGATACCTCAAATAGAGACTCTCTACAAAATGTCCAGTTTAGCCGAGCATCTTCATATTCTGGTCAAAGAAAATGGTCTTGAAAAAGTAAAAATCACCTTACCCATCTCTGCCGTCAACCATTTAAATGATTTCTTGTCCGAAGAAACATTAAAAAAGATTGAAAAAAAGAATTTTTCTATCAAGGATAGAATTGACAGCTACATAGCAAACGGTTGTCAGAAAGAAAGTTTATTTTATTTTGAAGATCTTCAAACCAATAAAATTATTAATGTCTGGACTACCTAATGATCTCTATCTCTAATTATAAAATACTCATTTTCGCAGCAGAGCCCACTCAACAAAGTCTGTCCTCCGTTCTTGGAGACCAAACTCTCTACTTTTGCCAATCCCTTGAACAGGCTCAAACAGCTCTAGCAGAAACTGAAATTCAGCTCGGATTCCTTGATCTAGATTTTAACAACGACACCTTAAAACTCATTGAAGCCATAAAATCAAAAAACCAAAATCTACCCGTGGCAGCAATGAGTAAGATGAACAATATTGAAAATATAAAAAAAGCAATGAACTCGGGGTTTAATGATTTTTTAACAACCCCCCTAGAAGAAAACGAAATTGAACGGTCTTTTAGTTTATTGAGCAAACTCTATGACAATACACAAATTGTCCTACAAGCTCAGCTGGATCGTTTTCAAGAAGCAAAACTAAATGACTTAGAAATGATGGCCACAGGCATTGCTCATGAAATAAATAATCCCTTAGCCATTATTTTAGGCCATGCCATGAGAATAAAACGACTAGCCAATGAGCGAGTCATTGATGTGGGAGGAGTAGTTTCTCACGTCAAAGACATTGAATCCACCCTCGTGAGAATTAATAAAATCGTAACCGGATTAAGAGCTTTTAATAGTGATTCATTGAAAGAAAATTTTATAGAAACAAATATTTCTGAGATTATTAAAAATACTGAGATGTTTTATCTCGAGCAAATTCAACAAAAAGGAATAAAATACACCTACTTTCCGCCAAAGCAAGATATCTTGATCAAGTGCTTAAATGTTCAGCTATCCCAAGCCCTTCTC
>JAGRAA010000201.1 GCA_020435185.1 Bdellovibrionales bacterium
GTTCAATTTGATGCGAAGAAGGAATGGACTCCTATGGATTATTTGAAAGTTGCCATCCATAGGTTTCGAGTTCAATCCAATGCTGAGAGACAATTCTCTGCCAGAAACCAACAATCAATAGCCCATATAAACTAAGATTGAGACCAGAATGAAATATCAAGAGTTTTTCTTTCCGCAAATTCCGCTGTTAGTGAGTTCTAAGGAGCAGATTTTTTTAATTTAGCGTCAAAACCCGCAGACTTGATAGAATCTATAAGCTGTCTAAAATTTACTTTTGTTTCGTCTTTTAAAGTTAGAGTGACTTCCTTAGAGCCAATATTAATATCAATATCGGAAACTCCCTCGACTTTTTTTAGCTCACGCTCTATAGAGGATGCACAAGCTGGACATGTCATTTTGGGAACAGAAAAAACAATTTTTTGTAGCTCTTTGCCCCAAGCTAGTGGGGAAAGCAGATTGAAGATAAAAAGTAGAGTAAAAATTTTCATCATGGATTTTCCACGCAAGCAGGACAGGACGCCTTTTTTCTAAGACGTAAATTCCAAAAGCTCGTCGCAATAATTCCAGCTATTCCACCATACATCAAAATGGAATTAATCAGGCCTCCGATATAAACATATCTTCCGACATATAAGGCTATTCCCATGCCTATACCAAGTATTAAGGGCTTAATATTACCATGTTCCTTTAGATACGACCAGACTAGACCGCCTATCGTAATTACGAGAAAGACAATTAATACAGGAAGCAGGACTGATTCCGTTACCAAAAAACCAAGACCAATAGAGCTTAAAAAAGCTCCTATGGCTGGAATACAAATCGGGCAAAGGCCAACGGTCATGGCTGATCCAATGGAGCCAAAGGTTGCTAACAAACGGCTCTTCTTCTTTGGTATTCCTGGCATTTGATTTGATAAAATATGCTTTATTTTTTGCTCATCAAAAGCTTCAGCCGAGCAAGCTGAAGCTCCTGAAGAAAGTCTTTGGCCAAATACAATTTCATTTCCCTTTAAAATAGTAGGCGATGAATAGCACTTGAATGGATCGTCTTTAGAAAGTTCATCTTGCTTTATCACGTCAAAATCTACACCACTGGTAAGTAGAGTAGCTCGAGCATGCTTTGAATTAGGACAGCCCTCAAAGTAAATTAATTTGTAGGTACTCATTTTGCCTCCATATTCTCGATAATTGGGCATCCCTCTGCGGTTTTATTTTGCTCGCAATCCCGAATCAGTTTTTTAAGTGTTTTTTCAATGCCTTTGAGCATTTTTAGTTTTTCTTGAACATCCTTTAATTTGTCGGTGGCTTTACTTCTTACTTTTTGGCATCGGCTGGGTGTTGAGTTTCTAAGACCTAATAATTCCTTTATATCTTCCAGGCTAAATCCTAGCTCTTGCGCATGTTTAATGAAAAGTACGGTCTTAACGGCTTCTTCACTATAAAGACGATAGCCCGAGTCCTTTACAATCTGAGGAGAGAGGATTTTTCGCCGTTCATAGTATCGCAAGGTTTGGATATTGACATTGGCCTTTTTTGCAACAGCTCCAATTTGCATAAGATTGTTTCCCATGTTTACTATTATAACTCTATACTACAGTATAGAGTCAATATGCCAAATAAAGACATGAAAAACATTGAAGAATTAGTCATTTATCGACCCCTTGACTCTATACCCAGGTATAGGACTTACAATTATTTAGAACTCAAATTTAAGGAGGTCTTAAAATGGCGAAAAGAAAAGTTGAAGTGTTTACCGCAGGATGTCCTGTGTGTGAACCCACAGCGGAATTAGTTAAAAACACAGCATGTGACTCCTGTGAGGTCATTGTGTATGATTTAAACAAAGGCTGCGATACAATGGAGTGTCGAGAAAAGGCTGAAAAATACGGGGTTACAAAACTACCCGCCGTTGCTGTTAATGGAAAACTCCTTGATTGTTGTCAAGGAGGTGGAGTTAGTGAAGATACTTTGCGGGCCGCAGGTGTAGGACAGTCTTAGAGGTTAAGGCATGGTAATAGATGCAGAAAATTTTGAGAGCTTTCGGTTTTCTGCATTTATTTTGATTTTTACTTTTGCATTTGCTTTTCAATTGTTTGTGCCTTTTGAGAAAGGTTCAATAAAACTGATATTTCGCAATTGGCGAGTGAATTTACCTCTTGGAATTTTAAATGCGGCAATAATTGGCATTATCTGCGGAGGATGTCTTGTATCTCTTTCCATTGACCAATGGTCGCATGGAAAATCACTTGTGGGTCAAGTGACAGAAAATTCGATTATCCAGATTGCGATTTCAATATTAGTTCTAGATTTTGTGGCCTACATTTGGCACCGCCTAAATCATATTATTCCTTTTCTTTGGAGGTTCCACGCAACCCACCATTCCGATAGTCTTATTGATTCTTCTACGGCAATTAGATTTCACCCAGGAGAGGTTCTGATTTCTCTTGGGGTTAGATTGCTAGTTGTATGGGTTTTTGGGATTCCTTTGATAGGTTTGTTTGTATTTGAAATTGTTTACATGGTATTTAATTTTACAGAACATAGTTTTATAAAACTTCCGGCAAGCTTCGAGCAAAAGATACAATGGCTTTTTATCACTCCAGCTCTTCACAGATGGCACCACTCTGTAAACTGGCGTGAAGCAAATTCAAATTATGGAACTGTTTTTTCTTTTTGGGATCGGCTTCTAAATAGCCTACAATCAGTTTCTAAGATTGAATCATTTCGTGTAGGACTCCCAGAACATCAAGGTGAGACATTTGGGTTTTTCAAGAGTCTGTCAATTCCCGTTCGAGAAGGAAATCGAAAGAGCAGTATTAGCTAGGCTTCGTCCTGCTAGAGGGTGCGTCATATCGACTATCTAAATGGTCTCATATAAAAAGGACAATTTTTGACTTGCAACAAATACCCCATTGGGGTATTTCTAGCCGGGCCACCATGGGGAAGGGGGAGTTATGTCAACAGTACAATTGAACTTCATCTTATTGTTAATACTCTCGCTCTTTTTTACTTCATGTTCTTTTCGTCAAGAAAAGAGCGGCTCTGAAGATGCGGCTAAAAATTTATCAAAACTTGTCGGGGCTGATTTTGCCTCCTTAAATCAGTATGTATTCCAACCCAAATGTGTACGCTGTCATACAGAGCCCACCCAAAACAATCACCACATTGTACTAACTAATTATCAGACAATCATAAATTCGACGGTTTTTCCTCCTCTTGTCGTACCGGGCAAACCAGAACAAAGTAGCTTGTACACTGCTATGGCGTCAGGAAGAATGCCGAAAGATTCAGGGCGAATGCCTGAGCATGTTATCAAAATGGTATTTGAATGGATAAAAGCTGGGGCACCAGAGACAGGTACGGGACCAAATCAACCATGTGAAGAAAATGATCCTAATTGTGGAGGGGGTTCTCCAGGTTGCGAACCTGAAGAGCCTGGTTGTGGGGACGAAGACGATCCCGTATGTCAACCCGATGAACCTGGCTGTGGAGATGAAGGCGGAGGACCTATATGTCAGCCTGATGAACCAGGTTGTGAAGAAGATTGGAATTAGTTTTTAATAATTTAGAGTGTTTTAAAATAACTAAATAAGGAGATCGAAAAATGAAAAAGCTATTGATAGCAGCAATATTTGCACTGCCAATGTTAGCCCATGCTCATGGTGATGTTTTTGAAATGACAGAGATGTCAGTTTCAGAAGCTTTAAGAAAGTTTCAAACTGAAGAGACTACTAGCACGATTCAAGCCTATAGAGGTGTACGGGCTTGGCCAAGTGGAGCCGAGATAAAGGTACGTGTTTATTATGGAGCCCAAGATTCATTTTTATATTCTTGTGAAATGGATCATGCCACTGGTGCTGAAGAAAAAATTGTTTGTCAGAAAAATTAAAAGGTCACGACCTAATGAGATTTTTAATTTTCCCAGCATTTTATTTAATTGCTGCTCTAGCGGGAACTCCGGTTTGGGCAGCAATTAGCTCTGAACCCCTTAAAATTGATATATCAAAGGCAAGTGGTGAAATTGGATTTCATGCAATAGGAAGTCCTAGTGCCTTAAAGATCAATGGTAAAAGTAAATCGGATGGAGAAATAACTAAGGGTACAATTGAGATCAAGAATACTGAAGCAACTGGAGCGGTAACATTTTCCCTAGATAAACTGGAAACGGGGATAAAACTAAGAGATAAGCATATGAAAAACAAGTATCTCCAAGTTAGTCAGTTTCCGTCAGCTACCCTCAACATAACTCAATTGAAGCTGCCCGAGTCATTTTATAAAAATGATGAAGTTACACTTGATGATTTACCAATGACCGGATTGTTTAAGGTTCATGGAGTAGAAAAGCAAATCAAAGGAGCTGTAAGCCTGGTACGTAAGGGAAAAAGTATTAAACTCAAAGCTCAGTTTCCAATCAGTCTTTCTGAACATAACATTGATATTCCGAGCTTTATGGGAATAACTGTTGCAAAAGAAGTGACTGTTTACACTGATCTTGAAGCTCATTTGGAGTGAACCAAATGACTGTTTTGGTTCTCATAGTCTTATCCGCACTTTTTTCTACTCAAGCAAATGCGTTTCCCGAAATGGTTCGGCATGGCTATGTAAACTGTATTTCGTGTCATGTGAGCCCATCAGGCGGAGGTGTTTTAACTCCTTATGGCAAAGCTTTATCCAATGAAATCTTAAGTACATGGAGTTTTGGAGGAGAACCAAAGTATGATCCCAATAAAAAAATACGTTTAGACGTTGGCGGTGAGCTTCGGGCTGTCCAGACCTATATTGACAATCCACAAGTACGTGAAGGACGATTTATTTTAATGCAAGCTGATGTTGAGCTTGCATTAAATTACTTGAAAAGGCTGTATGTTGTTTCAAGCATTGGCCTAGATGGAAAAGAAATAACAGATAATAAGTCATATAAAGGCATTTCCCGCAGACACTACATAAACTATAGACCCACGGAAGAGTTATCTTTTCGTGCCGGGCGATTCTTTCCAGCTTTTGGAATCAATAGTCCAAATCATACGCTTGTTACTCGAAGAGGACTTGGTTGGGATCAAGGCGAAGAGTCTTACAATCTTGAAGGGGCGTGGCTAGGAGAAAAATATGATGTCTTCCTTACTGGTATTTTCGGGAGACCTGACAAGACGGAACTCGACAAAGAAAAAGGGATAAGCCTTTCCTCAAGTTATTCACTATTTGATAAGTACAAAATTGGTATGAGCTATTACCATGGCTCAAATGACCAGTTATCTCGTAATCTCTTCGGTTTATTTGGGATACTTGGATTTACAGAAAAGTTTTTCATCCTTTCCGAAATTGACTATCAGAGTAAAGACAATAAGCTAACTTCAACAAAGCAAAGTGGATTTGTTGGGTATAATCGTATTAATTACGAAGTAATTCAGGGCCTTCACCTATATCTACCTTATCAGATTTCTCATTTAGATTCTGATAACAGCCAGACAAAGGCAGATTCTTACGGTGTGGGAATTCAATTTTTTCCAATCAAGCATGCTGAATTGAATTTAGAATACCTTAAGCAAAGAATTATGAGTGTTGCTGATAGATATGACGACTTTGCCTATTTGATGCTTCATGGCTATTTCTGAATAGGATTTTTTCAAAGATGGGGCATCTTAATATTGATTGACTAATTATACCCCGTGCAGGTATTTACGATGAGCACATTCTTTGGGGGGCTTATGTACAAATTGTTTATATTATTTCTTTTAAATGGACTCATCCCTTTTACGGCGATGGCTGAAGTCGTAAAATGCACCGCCACTGAAACTTCAAAAGTTAAAAGTTTTTGGTTTTCAAGGGTCACTCATGAATACAAACCTCAGTGGTTAGAGGGCGAAGTTAATCTAGGGTTGTTTAATGGAAAGAAAAGACTTCTTACAAAAATGGCCCCAAGACAAAATGCCATCAATTATGTTGGCTATTACAATGATGAAGACTTTTTCTTAAGTTTAGGTGAATACCGTGGTGAAGGACATTATAAAAATGCACTTTTAACTTATAAATATCAAATTAGATATGCGGACCCTAAAACGGTGAAGACAAAAGTTGATTGCGTGATCGAGGGCCATATTCCTTTTAAAAATTATTGCGAAGAAACAGAAGAAAACAATCCTCAAGCAAACTTAATTGCTGGTGCAAGAAATCAAGACATCGACTTAGTTTTAGCCTCGTTGCCTTGTGATGTAGATGTCGATATCCCCGACTTAAAAGGCTGCACACCTTTATTGCTTGCTATCGATGCCGATTGTGGCACAGGAGTATTTGATGTTTATAATAATGGGGCTTATTCTTTTAAGATCACAAAAGCCCTGTTAAACGAAGGCGCAAATGTAAGTGCTATAGACCCTGTAACCAAGGAAGCCGCCCTTCATAAGTCTGTTATGCACCAGGAGCTTAGAGCTAGTCACCTGCTTCTAGAAAACGACGCTGATGTTAATGCCAAGGATGTAAGCGGTGTTACGCCTCTAATGAGAGCCGTAGAAATTCCTGTAGCAAGAGACTTCATTGATTTGTTGTTGGAATACGGAGCTGACGTTAACATTAAGAATAATAAGAATCAGACAGCCGTCGATATTGCCAAACAACTTGGATATGACTATTTGATTCCATTCTTAAACGGCAGCGTCAAACTGAGTGTTAATGGAGATGAAAATGGAAAGTGTTCTCCCAGTATGCTGCATGCAGAATCTGGAAAGAAAATAATGATTTCACTAGAGAATAAGTCCAGTCAAATGCTGATGTTTGAAATAAAGTCTCTTAAATTCTCTATAATGGCTATGGCAAACCAAACTATTTCAAAAATGATAGATCCCTCTCCTAGCGTGGGCAATTATCAATATGAATGTGGACCACACGGAGGACCAATGACACAAGGTTCTTTAATGGTTATGGAATAGTTTGGTTGAAGAGGAGAAATGTGCAGAAAATGAAAAGCAAAACCGGAGCAGAGCACAAAAGCCAACTTAATAGGCTTAAAAGAATCGAAGGTCAAATTCGTGGTCTCATTAATATGGTGGAAGATCATCGGTACTGCATTGACATTTTGACCCAAATTAAAGCTATTAAATCAGCGATTTCCAGCGTTGAAGCAAACGTTGTCGAAGAACATCTAAACCACTGTGTGACGAGAGCGGTTCAAAGTAAAAATCAAAATGAGACTAAAGAAATTATCAGTGAAATTAGGGATTTGCTAAAGAAAACCGTGAAGTAGCCGATAAGTTATTGACATACCCCTCAGGGGTATATTAAGATGTAGATAATGAGAGCAGTGATTTCTATTTTTTCTTTAATTATGTTTCTAAGTTCACAGGGCCTAGCCCACGCCTGTCTTGCGGACTGTTCTCACCATCAAAATGTGAAAGCTTCTCATGGATCAGACCACAGCTGCTGTGACGACGTGGACTCATCTCAAGATGAGGAAAATAACCATAACTGCGATTTAAACCACTGTTTTAAGTCTGCGGACTTTGAAACTTCCGTTTTAACTCTTGAGAGTCGTTTAGCAAAGAAAGACGTAGATGACTCAATTGTGGCTAATAATACGAGCTACCTTATCGCCAGTCATTCAGTAAAAAGTGAGATCACTGAGTTTAAGGGCGTGCGGCACCATCCGCCCAAAGTTCCACTATATATTTTCTATCAAAAACTGTTACTGCCCTAAAACCTTCAAAAATTCGTTGTATAGTTTAGTCCAACAATAGAGCTGGGAAATACCGCTTTTTTCTTGGAACGAGTTTTTGAAGGAGCTTAATTATGTTTTCTAAAATTTTAGTAATTCTTGGGGTGCTTGCATCTACCCCTGGCTATGCTGAAGAAGCAAAATCACTAGATGAACTTTTGCGCCTAGCCTATCAAAACAATCCTGGAGTCAAAGAGTACCAGCAATCGTGGAGTGCCGAGGATTCACTAGTTACTTCCCAGGCCACTTTGGACGACCCAATGATTGGGGTGTCTGAACTCGACAGAGGGCTCAAAACCCAATACGGTACGGTATCTCAAAAGATTCGATTTCCAACGAAGTATATCTACCAAGCAAATGCCCAGCGAAGTAAGGCAGATAGTTATCGCTCCCAACTAAATGCTAAAAAACTCGAAGTCAAGCAAGAGGTCACCACTTTATACTTTGCGATTTATTCGGCACAGAAAATCATCCAACTCACCCAGGCGAATATGGAGTCGGTAAAGGAATTTGCCCGAGTAGCAGAGAAAAAATATGCGGCTGGAAAGTCGTCACAAGGCGACTCCATGAAGGCTCACTTTGAGCTAACGCAACTGGAATTAGATTTAATTCGACTAAAACAAGAAGAACAAGCTCTTCAGGATAAACTCAAAGCAACGGTAAATTCATCGACACTTGAAAATATTGAAATTAGCAACTTAAATTTACCTCCTCCTCAGTTTGCCGCAGAAAAAATTAAGCTCATAGAAAGTGAGCTATTAAATCAATTACAAGCCAGTTCCCCAACACTTAAAACAGAAGTCCACAAACTTAAAGAGGTTGAATACAAAAGCTCCCTCGCGAAATGGGAATTTGCCCCTGATTTCCAGTTGCAATATCAAAAACGAATTTCGGGCGACCCTCAAGATTCAAGTATTTTCTCAGTCGGAATCACTGTGCCCCTCTGGTTTTGGAAGAAAAGTTCTGAAGCTTCTGCAGCTTCTGCCAAAAAATTAGCTCAAGAGTATAGGTTGCAAGACACTGGACTGAAACTTGTGGCACAGATTAAAGATTTAAAGGGAAAAGTGAGCACCGGAGCAAAAACTCTGAAAATATATCAAACAAGCCTTATCCCTCAGGCACAGGGAGCCTATAATTCTAGTCGATCTGCATATCAAGCCAACAAAACTTCTTTTTTAGATTTATTAGATAGCGAACGCTCTCTTTATCGAGTGAAAACTGGATACTACCAGTCATTAAAACAATACGTTGCCACCTTAAGTCAATTAGAAAGTCAACTGGGGTTTGAAGTCTCAAACTTGAGTGCAGTTAGTGAGGTTAAAAATGAAAAATAAAATCATAGGTGTTTCTATAGTCATTCTACTTTTAGGAGCGGGAGCGGTTTGGTGGTTTAACCATTCCATGAGTGACCACTCTGCACATCAACATGGTAAAGAGGCGAAGGCTGAAAAGTATATTTGTCCTATGCACCCACAAATCACTTCTGACAAACCTGGAACTTGTCCTATTTGTGGAATGGATTTGGNNTGGTTTTAGCAAGTGATATGGAAGAGCACGAAGATCACGACCACGAAGAGCACCAAGAAGCTGTAAATAAAGATTCTGCTGATGGGGAACACGAACAGATGGGCTTGAGCCCCAAAGGACGAGCGAATGTAAAGCTATCTCTAAACAAGCAGCAAATGATTGGAGTAAAAGTCCAAGAAGTACAAGAGAAGAACTTGTTTAAATCTATTAAGGCGCCCGGAAGAATTGCATTTGATCCCGAGCTCTATACAGCGCAAAGCGAATACCTGGAAGCTTTGAGGCAGTGGAGCCGAGTTAAAGACTCCCCTATAGCTGACGTTAAAGAAAATACTCGGCAAATGATTAAATCCTCAAAAATTCGACTAAAGGTTATGGGTCTGTCAGATGACCAAATCCAAAATTTAACTAAAAAGGGTTTTCAATCTGAAGGGCTTCTTGTTGGGGGGCAAGATAATATAGTGTATGCCGATGTTTTTGAAGTTGATCTTCCATATATAAAAGAAGGTCAGTCGGCACAAATTTCTGCGAATTTTCTTCAAGGAAGGACACTTCCTGGAAAAGTGATTTCTGTGGATCAGGTTATTAACCCTGAAACTAGAACAGCTAAAGTAAGAATTAAATTAGTGAAGAGCGATCCGTCCATTCGGCCCGAATCTTATGTCAATGCCACAATTTTTGCCCCCCTGGGAAAACACGCTGCTGTTCCTCTGGAGTCGATTATGGATACAGGCGTAGATACTTATGTGTTCTTGAAAAAAGACAAAGGCATATTTGAGCCTAAGAAAGTTCAAGTCGTTCTCGAAACAGAATCTGAGGCTGCTATTTTAGGTGAAGTCAAACCAGGAGATACAGTTGTAGTTGGCGCAAATTTCTTAATTGATTCGGAGTCTCGATTAAAAGCAGTGATTCAAGGAGGGAATGAACCCTCAGGTGGGCACAATCACTAAGAGAGGTTTGATATGATTTTAAAGACAATTGAATTTTGTGCGAAAAATAGATTTATCA
>JAGRAA010000202.1 GCA_020435185.1 Bdellovibrionales bacterium
GGGGAGTTCTGCGTCTTCATAATCAGAATACAGATTGCTTTCTGGGCCACCGTTTAGGCTGTCACTATTTTCATCCACCCAATCTGCAATATTATTTATGAGCTCACCAAAATCGAAGCTTTCGTATTTTTCACGAAATTCTTCATTGGTCTCCAATTCATTTTTAAAGACTTTTAAAAGTTGCTCGCGGGTAGACTTGGCTAAGGCTTCCGATCCAGAATCTAAATCATTGATGTCTATTTTTGACCCTTCACTCTCAATCAAGACCGTATAGGAGCTCTTCATCAAAGAGTCTTTTACGATGGTTTCGATTTTTTCCTTATCGATTCTTGCTACCCCTTCAGGAAGCTCTGGTGGCCAAGAAAAAGGCAGCTGCCATATCATATTTAGAGCAGATTTCAATTCGGTCAGCTCTCCCCCTAAAGCAGCATTTGCCTTTTTATAGAGCAAAACTCGTAGAAGTCCCACTTCAACTCCAGATTTTGCTGCGTAATACGCTTTAAGTTCGTGGAGGTCATTGCCTGAGACGGTGAATTCAACAAGAGAAGTTCTAGAAACCTCTTCTACTAAAAAGATAGACAAAAGCATAAAGAAGAAGGCGACGATTAAAGCGACCCCCCTTTGGTTCTTTAGAGCTGAAAATTTTTTTTCTGATTTTCTACTTGTCATTAGCCGTACTTTTCTTGTTTATATCTTCAATATCATTGTTGGTAAAAAAGATAGGGGCAACCACCGTCATCTCAAGGCTTCTGTCTTTTTTCTCAAACCCAGTTTTTACTTTCAGTTTAATTTTCACGGCAGAAGGGAATTTATTTTTAGTCGTAGCGGTAAAGTTATCTTGAGAGTCCCAAATGTCCGTCCATTCACCACTATTTTTTTCTGGTCCTATATAGCTCAATTCAAATTCTTCCACGTTTTCTATAAGGACAGAGGAGGTTCCGCCAGTCTTAATCTCTTTGTCTAAATAGGGATCTACCCTGCGCCATAGACAATTAGATCGAATCTCTTTGTTGATGCGATTTCGACAATTTTTTAAAAAGTATCCTACTTCAGCTTGGTCACTTACTGGAATTTTTGCTCGAATTTGTACATTGTTGAGTGTTGTAAAGTTCATCTCCTCTTTTGTACCTTTAAAATGAGTATAATTAGGGGGAGTTTTGCGTTGAGGAATTTCTTCTTTTGGTTTTCCGGCCTCTGGGTCAACGGGTGGCGTTGGTACAGGGGGAGGAACCGCAGAATCGTCCTGTCCTTCAGTCTTTGGTTTCTTCGGAGGATTCTTTTTTTTCTTTCTCTCAGCTCGTTCTTTTTGTGCCAAGTTGTAGAGATCCACATGATAGTCATGATAATTAAAGGCCTTATTAACATCAGCTTCGATGACTTTAAGAGCATCTCTTAGTTCTGAAGAGTTCTCTATTTGAGTATTTATCTTAGATCGAGATCTTACCGCATTTCTAATGGAATTTGCAGTAAAGAGAGAGACAAAGGCAAATATGGTAATCGCAATGAGAATTTCAACGAGAGTAAAACCCTTACTCATTGACTCCCTCCTAAATTTTTTAGAGCACTCACGTCTTGGTCATAGTCGACAAAATAAAAAGGCACACTGAAATTTCTTTCTCGGCCCGATTTGTTCTTAAATATCACAGTGACTTCGGCTTCTTTGATAGACTTATTAAAATACTCTTGCATTTGACCAACGATGGTTAAAACAGTTTCATCGGCACTACCGTCTTCTGTGACGAGGAGGGGTTTTAGATCGGGCATTTCAAAGTCTTGAGATTTAAATTGCCATCTATATTGAGGGTATTCCTCTCCGAAATCACCAGATTCTTCTTCTGGGATTCTTTCTAATTTTTCGCCTTTAAATTTTAATTCATATTCGGTGATCTTTTGCTGAAGTAGAATAGCTGCAATATTATTCATTTTGGCTTTACGGTGTCGAGAAAAGTTATTGTTCCAGGCTATGGTTAAGGTCACAGCCACACCTGCAATGATAGCAACGGCAAGCATAACTTCTATAAGGGTAAAACCTTTATTCCATTTCATCTTATAATAAGAACAAGAATTATTGATTTCGTAAATCCTTTAATAGCACTTTTGTGGTAAAAATATCAGATTTTCCCGTTAAAGGGTGGATAGCAATAGTCCAATCTAGGCCTTCTCCAGCACTAATATGAATAGCGGATTCATCAACAAGTCCTTGAGGTGTAAAATAAATATAGGCATTGCCTTGAGTGATGGGTTGATCTTCTCCGGCAATTTCCACACTTTCAAATTTTACGCCGTTTGGTAAAGTCATTTCTTTTTTTAAAACCGAGGTGTTTTTTGTAAAACCTGACCTTTGTTCACTAGAGTCTTTTTCCGAAATTTGAGCACCGGCTTTTGTGGAATTTTCAACCCAGTATTTATGCGGCCCATCCCCAGACTCATCGCCCATTTGAATAACAATTCTGAAAGTTAAATGGGAAAGCTTCGCTGAGTTATGTAGACTAGAGGTAAGCAGTTTAAAGTTGCGAACCTCTTCTTTGAAGCTATTATCACGATTAAAAAAACGGGAGATGGCGGTGGCAGAGACCAATCCGATGATCACCACTACGATCATAATCTCCACCATGGTAAAGCCCTTTGAGCTTTTATAAATCTTCAGAAGAGATATCTTTTGCATCATTGGTTCCGCCTTCGCGGCCGTCTGACCCTAAACTAATAAGAACAAAGCTTCCACCTTCAGCTTCATAAATAAAATCGTGATTCCATGGATCTTTTGGAATTTTTCTAACGTAAGGGTCTGGACCCCATTCGCTACAAGAGGATGTGGCTTCAACAAGAGCTTGGAGCCCCTCTTCTGTGGTAGGGTAGTTTCCGCAATCCGTGTAATAGAGATCGAGCGCTTTAGAGATTTCACGAATAGAAATACCCGCTTGTTTAACCTTAGCTTTTTTCAAATTAGATTGAATCATCGTGATAGAGGCTCCGGCAATAATCCCCAGGATCACTAAAACAATCATGATTTCAACAAGAGTCATTCCTTTTTGATTTTTTAAGGTTTTACTATTTAAGGCTTGTAGGAAATTCCTAAATTTCACTTTTATAATCAATGTTTCCTCCACGTTGATTTTAGTTCTTTAACTAATATTTGACATTTCAAAGATGGGAATCATTATAGCAAATACAATAATTCCTACAACTGTCCCCATAACTATTAACATAATAGGCGATAAAATAGAAGTAAGACCTTCCACTGAATTTTTAACCTGAAAATCATAGGCATCGCTGACTTGCGTTAACATGGTCTCTAACTCACCTGTTTTTTCCCCTATACTGATCATATGAATAACAATGGGGGGGAACTGTTTAGATTTTTTTAAAGGCCCAGCAATGCTTTCTCCTTCACTAATGTTATCTCTGGCATTGTCAATCGCAGTGGCAAGGATCTCATTGTTAACGACATTTCTAACAATACCCATAGCCGTCAGCATAGGAACACCCCCATCTAAAAGAGTAGAAAGTGTTCTTGTGAACCTTGACACGGCGATCATGCGGACTAATTTTCCAAAAACAGGAGCCTTTAAGCTGATGGCATCCCATTGCACTCGACCAGAGTCACTATTTTTCCATGTGACAAACAAAGCGATAATAGAAGCTACTGCGATCCCTATGGGGAGATAGTAATTAATCATAAATTCACTAATGTTAATGATCATTTTTGAATACCAGGGCAAGACTAATTCAGGAGAAGAGTCAAAAACCTCTGTGATCTTAGGGATAACATAGGTAAAAAGAAGAACCATCATTCCGGCCATAAAAAAGACCATGATGATCGGGTAGAGCATGGCTGATTTAATTTTTTGTGAGAGTTCATTTTGTGATTCTGTAAACTCGGCCAATCTCATTAAAATTGTATCTAGTGTTCCTGACATTTCTCCTGCTTCAACCATGGAAATATAAATTTTATTAAAGGTCTTAGGATATTTCGAAAGGGATTTGTGTAGGGCCCCCCCTTCATTGACATTGTTCTTGGCTAAGCTGATCATCTCAGAAAGCTCTTGATTTTCTACCTGTTCTGCCACAGCGGCAAGACTATCTACAAGAGGGACGTTAGCCTTTAATAGCGTCGCCAGTTGGCGAGTCATCATCGCCAGTTCACCAATTGGAATTTTCACATGGCTTAAGGATTTTGACTTCTTTTGTTTACTCGTAGTGGTCGATTTGTTTTTGATATGGTTAACATATATGCCATCTCGTTTGAGTTTGGACTTTGCCATTCGAACATTTTCGGAATCAATTGTCCCTCGAATAGATTTTCCAGATTTGTTTAAACCTTTATATTCAAAGACGGGCATGGTTCACCTTAATCGACCTGTGTATTTGTTAAGACTTCTTCAATACTTGTTATTCCGTTCAGAACTTTATTAATTCCATGGTCCCTAAAAGGTCTCATGCCGTTGGCTATAGCGGCTTTTTTAATGGCGCCACTATCTTTTCTTTGCATGATCAATGTTCTGATATCATCGTTTAAAAGCAACAGCTCTTGAATAATCGTTCTTCCAATATAGCCTTTTTGATTGCACTCATTACATCCGATGGGTCTACAGATATTCGCACCTTCTACTTGTTCACGAGTTAACTCTAAACTGAGTAATTCAGCATCGCTGGGGGTATGAGGCTCCTTGCAATGAGAGCACAGAACTCTGACAAGACGTTGAGCGATAACGCCCAATAAACTCGTTGCGATCAAAAAAGGTTCACAGCCCATATCGATGAGTCTTGGGAAAACCCCGCTGGAGTCATTGGTGTGAATGGTAGAAAGCACCAAGTGACCTGTTAATGAGGCATTAATCGCAATTTCTGCTGTTTCTAAGTCTCGAATCTCTCCAATCATAATGATATTAGGGTCTTGACGAAGGATAGCTCTTAGAGCAGAACCGAAGGTTAAACCAATTTTATGATTGACTTGAATTTGTCCAATTCCATGAATTCTTTGTTCCACCGGATGCTCTACAGTAATGATATTTTTGTCTGTGGTATTTATTTTGGTTAGACAAGAGTAGAGAGTGGTTGATTTTCCGCTTCCCGTAGGGCCGGTTACTAAAAGGATACCATAGGATTTACCTAAGATATGATCAATTTCTTTCAAGCTTTGATCAGAAAAGCCCAGTTGTTCGAGCTGTAAAATAACGTTCGATCGATCCTGAAGACGAAGCACAATTCTTTCGCCGTGCGAAGTAGGAACAGTATTGACCCGCACATCAATGTCTTTACCAGCCAATTTTAAAGGAATTCGTCCATCTTGAGGAAGTCGTTTTTCGGCAATGTTTAGATTGGCCATAACTTTTACTCTTGAAGTAATGGAGTTTTGTAACTTCTTAGGCGGTTTAAAGATGTCAAATAAAATACCGTCAATACGAAAGCGAATCACCATGTCTTTTTCATAAGGTTCGATATGAATATCTGAGGCCT
>JAGRAA010000203.1 GCA_020435185.1 Bdellovibrionales bacterium
TTTTTACAAATATCTTCTATCGTGGCTTCATACTGAATTGCTTTTTCAAAGTTTTTACTGATTTGAAACCCCATTTTTTCGTGAAAACGAATGGATTTCTCATTTGATTTTTGCACCACCGACATAACTGATTGAATATTATTTTCTCTAAAAGACAAATAAGCCTTTTTCAAAAGAGACAATAACTGCCCCTTATTTACGTCGGGGTTTTTAATTTGAATACTCCAAACTTTTGCTTTCTTTTCCTCAATTTCTGAATATCTTAAAAGACCTACCAAAATATCATTTCTACAAATTGTAATAATATTTTGAGGAGTTTTCAGCCCATCAAGAAGCTTTTGTGGATCGTGTTTAAATCCAATTTTTTCCAAAATAGGAACCATATTTTCTGTTTCTAACTCAAGAATATCTTGATGTAATTTAGGTATAATTTTATAAATGTATTCAAATTCTTTTGATGTTGTTCCATCCAGTTGATTAAATTCTAATATTTTACCCGTTTTTGTAAATTTAATTTTTTCGAGCAGTTTTTGAGAAGGGACGTTCTCAATCGATGTAGTCGCCAAAATATTAGGTTTATCAAAATTATCTCTGGCGTACTCAATCATTATGGGAAATACTTTGGATAATATCCCTTTATTTCTATGCTCTTCGTAAAGCCAATACCCAACTTCAATGTGGTCACCATCTAAAAGAGGGTGGAATTCAAAAATACCCACAATTTTATTGCCATAGAATATAAAGAAATCAGGAGTCCCATCTACGTTTCTTTTATTTTTTACAGCATCTTCAATTCTTGATTCAACGTCTTCTAATTTTTTATACTTTTTCTGCAAATTTTGACGATAATGATCTGTATCAGATACCTTTTCGTGAATAGATTCATAAAACAGAGAAACATGCTTCTTATCCATCATCTCTAAAAAAATATCATTCGATATAATTATTTTATCAATCACAATAACCTTCTTTAACGTGTTTAGAGAGAAATGAAGCAATTTTTAACTGATGCTGATAATTTCCAACTCCGCCAACCTTACTCCAGAGAACGCTAAGGCACATATGCACAAATGAAAATGCTATAATTCGCTCGTAAGACAGATCTAAACTCTCAGAAAAGCTCCTCGCTCTATCAAGGCAAATCTGTTCATTTTCTGAGATATCAGGATAATCCCATGGATTTTTAAGGATAGTTGCTATTTCGTAACATGGATCACCAATATATCCTTTTGGATCAAAGCAAACATATTCTCCACTAATTCTTTGCAATACGTTTTCATGATGAAGGTCTCCATGTAAAACGACCTCTCTTTTTGTACTTTTTAAAAGTTGTTCTCCAATTTTATGAGCTTTTAGAAATATTTCCTTTGATTCCATATCTTCAGGTGTCTTTTCAAAATATCTAAATATTGAATCTAGCTTCGGCAACTTACCAGAAAGGCTATCAATCCTAACTGAATGTATTTTTTTAATAATACCGATAAATATCGAAGAAGCCTTGTCTTCTTCACCATTTTTAGACAACTCATAAAGATTAGGTTCCAGTAACTTTTCAAGAAGAAGTGCACTGTCACTATGCTTTATTAATTTGACTGCACCATTTCCATTCCAACTCTCTAAAACAAAGGGTGAATTTCTTTCAGAGGAACGACCAATCTCATTTAATACTTTCAAAATATAAATTTGATTTGAAGCCTCAACTTCAATGATCTCAGATGTCCGTGTTTGAGCAATTAATCGAATGGGTGCTAGCTCCCACTTTTTAAAATAATCTTGTACCAATTTACTGTAGGTCATATTGAATTCTCAATCTTCTTAACAAAATCATGTACTTCTTCTCTATTTTTTAAAAGAATTTTTTCTCCTTCAAAGACTGAATATATGTCATGATGATATTTCCTAGAAGTATGATTTTCACGAATTGAGTAGTCTTTTGCCCAGTCTATCAATTCAATAAATGCTTGTTCTGCCTGAGACTCAGACTGACAATCTTCATAGTTTGGACCTCTGTTTATCAAGTTTTTCTTACAATCATCCCAAGAAAGGTCTAACAAAACAATTGTATTTGCATTTGGGGTTGCAAGATCTGCAATTCTACCAAAAACTCCTTCACAAACCCAACTGTCAGAAGATGTTGATTTTAAGATTTCCTCTCTTAAAATACCAGAATCACGTTTCTTATTAAAACCTCCTGGTTCCCAAAAAACTTTATCCATTTCAATTAGGTTACATCTAACAATATTAGATAGCTTGCGCCCAAGCCAAGACTTCCCAGATCCACTATTTCCAAGGATTATTGCCTTCATACTATCTCTATCCTCTTTTCATCTTTAACAAACTCCAAAATGCTGGTCATGATGGTTTTCATATTATCAAGTGAACGAAAAAGGTCGTGGTCAATATCTAGTCCGTGATCAGCATCAGCAATAATGAGAGATTTTACGCCAGCTTGCTCTAATTGATCTATCCGACGCTGTTCATAGAAGCGGTCTTTGCTTCCAATAATATTTAATGACTTTTTACTATTCGATAAGATTGCCTCTAAAACATAATCATCTTTTAAAGCTGGGGTTAGCCAAATGATTTTACTAAATGCACTTATGTTTCCAGTAGCGATGAAACGAGTGCCAATGCTTTTGGCCAG
>JAGRAA010000204.1 GCA_020435185.1 Bdellovibrionales bacterium
GACTTGCTGAATGACTTCATTCATTTTCAAGTCCACGCACTTTAAAGTTGTCTAAAAATTTTTGAAATTCAGAAGCATTTTCTGAATAATGTTCGGTCAAAGTGACGTAAGTTATAATATATATGCAATAGTTCTTCTTTAATGTTTGAATATTCAGCTGAGTAGAAACCCCGTCTACGGAGCCTGAAACCACCGAATTGAGTCCTTTTCTTTGATTAAAATCTACAAACTTTTGTTCGATGTAATGAACATTGGTCATTCCATTTAAAATTTCAGAATGTAAGGTTTTATGTCTTGGGTCAGTGGTTTGGCTACAGTCGGACATAAATGAGATGGTGTTACCGTTCTTCGGATTTCGCCAACTTCTATCAACGTGTTCATCATCAGCTTTAATAAAAGGAGAGCCTGGAGGTTTGAATTGAACATTTTTGTCTTTAACTATTTTTTCCTCTGGTATTTCAATAGATACGCAGTTAGATAAAGTTAAGAAAAGGAAGATTAGTATTGTCAGTCTCATGTTGCTTTCTTTACGTTGATGTCTATTGATGCTAAGACGCACCAGCAAATTAATTATCGGAATTTGTTGAGAAATTTAAATAAGTATAATGATAAAATCAAAACCTTTTTTTTAAAAAACTAGGCTAGGCTGGATATATGGCTAAATGTCAGCAGATTGTCAGAAATATTAAGGATTGAGCTGATTTTGACGGCAGAGTGCGCCCCAAGTAAAAATTTTCCTAGTAAAAGTTGGCATCATATCTGCTTACCAATATATAAGAGGCTTGTAATTTTTTTTAGACAAGACGTTTAAAGAGCTTAGATTCAGGATGAAGGTTGAAAAAGCATAGCAAGATTTTAGTCATAATATTTGTACTTTTAGTGAGCTCAATAACCTGGGCTAACGTTGAAGGTAAGTATTCTCGAGTGGGAGATGTCCTTCATATGGAATTTTCTGGTTTAAAAAACTGGAAGTATAAACTGACAAAGAATAGTGACAATTCCTTTGAGCTTGTTGTGCCTCAATTAAACAGAAAATCATTGATAGAGTTGACCACTGTTCAAATACCATTTTTAAAAAATATTAAAGTTATTGGGGAAGGTCCAGATAACAGTCATATTGTGAGAATGGAGTTTTCTTCTAATATCATCGAAAGCTTTGACTATCAAACGGATGAACCTTCAAGGCTTATTGTGGACTTTTACGAAGACGTAGAGAAAAAAGCCGCTCAGATGAAGAAGGCTGAAGAAGAGAAAAAAGCTCTTAAAAAGAAGAAATTAGAAATACAAAAAAAGCATAAGAAAATCGCTAAGTCTTCAAAAAGCTATAAAAAAATAGACAGTCCAGAGCGTAGTCCTGCTGGAGATGAATTTTTGAAGATGGATGAAGATGGTCATAAAATGGGAAACTTATCTTCGAAATTGAAGCAGGGAGTGTATGACGCCAGTGATCCTGACTATGATCGATTTCAGATTAAGGACTATGAAATAAAAGAAGAAGCAATCATTGCGAGCAAGCAAAATATATACATTCGATTTCCTATGCTAAAAATGGGATCTAGTAATTTAAAGAAAATAGAAGATAATCCACCAGAGTATAAAATCAAGCCCACGGACTCTAGAGAAAACAAAGAGGCAAGGCTTTTGTTAACTCTTTATAATAAAGGCAGATATTCTGCTTTTTTGAAAACTTATGTTTACTTCATTGAAAAACATCCTCAGTCTATATACGGCGAAATAGTCAATTACATGGCTGCAGATGTTCACTATAGACTATGGAAAAAAACAAAAGATAGCTATCATTATAATACAGCAAAAAAAATCTACAGAAAAACTTTACTTGAAAATCCAAATTCTCCTTTAAAAGAAAGAATCACGCTCTTACTAGATTACGTCGAGTTAGAACAGGGAAAAGCCTTAGAAACGGTCCAAAACTTTATTCGTTTTATAAAGGAATTTCCTGATTCTAGTGAAATCGATAGGGCAAAGCATGCACTGGCAGAAGGATATTTTTTACTTAACAAGTATGATGCGGCTTTAAATGTTTACGAAGACTTAGAAAAAACCGCAAAACAAAAAGAAATGGGAATAGAGGCGACTTATCGTAGAGGAGACGTGTTCTTCAAGATGAAGGATTTCGGCAAAGCCATAGATGAATACCTAGCTGCTATAAAGAAATATCCAAAATATGAGTCTTGGTTTGCAAACGCTCATTATAATCTAGCGGAATCTTATTTTTGGACAGGGGAGTATAAAAAAAGCTTAGATCATTATATTCGTTATCTAAAGTTGTTTCCCAAGGACTCTCATAACTCTTATGCCATGACGAGAATAGGAGAAGTTTTAGAGATCCTCGGCGCTGATAGAAGTAAAATCATGGGCGCTTTTTTAGAATCTTATTTTCGGTTTGAAAACACTCAAGGTGGGAAAATCGCAAGAATTAGAATGCTTACGCAGCAGATGAAATCCATGAATAAGAAAGAACTAAATAAAACATTAGAAGAACTTAATAAAATTTCAAAAAGCGTAAATCTCCCAAAGATGGATGAATTTACTACTTTAATGATCACTGATGGATATCGTAGAAGAAAAGACTATGATCACGCAATTAGTCAGTTAATTGGGTATTATCAAAAAAACCCAACTTCGGTGAGTTTATCATTTTTTAAAACCAGAATTGTTGGAAATATTGCCGATAGTATCAATGAAAAAATAAATAATGATAACTACTTTGATGCACTAAAAATCAATGGTCGTTATGGAAATACATGGTTAAGAAATTCAGATCGTATTGATATAGAGTATTTTAAAGCTAGAGCCTACGAACTCGCTGGAGTTTATAAAGAAGCACATAAGAACTATATAGATGTTTTAAAACGCTTAAGCAGTATAAAGGGTACCAGAGAGCATCTTATAAGAAAAGTTAGCGAGCATTTACCAAGCATTGACAGAGTACATCTCAGGTTAGCGAATACCAGTTTAAATTTAAGAGAATATTCAGAAGCGTATAATCATTTGAAAGATATTGAAGATACTTCTAAGTTGACGGCTTCTGAAAAAATTGAGGTTATCGAGGTTTCTTCGAAAGTCTATGTCGAAAAAGGACTAATCAATAGAGCTATAGAAAACTTAAAGGCTTTGGTTGAGACCTGGAAAGATCAACCCGTTTTAAAATCTTCGGCCTATTTAAAACTTGCAGAGCTACAACTGAAGACCAAAGACTATAGAGACGCAGAGATGTCGGCAGATCACGTGATTAGCGATATAAAATATGATGCTGATAAATTTTCTGATCAACAGAAAAAGCTAGCAAAAGCACTAGAGTACAAAGCTTTGGCCTTACAATCGCAAGGTCGAGAGATGGCTGCCGTTCAAGTTTATTTAGATCTTCTTGATAAGTTTGATTCGAAAAAACCCTTGGGTGAGATTCGATATACGGCGGGAGAGATCTTATTCAAAAAAGATGATTTAAAGGGCGCTCAAAAAATATGGAGTGCTTTTAACGGTAAAGAAAATGAATTCTATAAGCAACTTGCTGATGAAAAATTAAAGCAACTTGAGTGGGAAAGAAATTATAAACGTTATAATGATCGTATCCCTGCCATGAGTAATTTTAGATAGGAGAGACAATGCCCAATTTAGAAAATTGCATCATTCATACTGAGGATCCAAAAATGCATAAACTTTTGGAAATTGCAGAGAGTATTGCAACGAGTAAAGCGAATGTATTGTTAACGGGAGAAAGTGGCAGTGGTAAAGAGTTGTTGGCTCGATTCATTCACGGAAAAAGCCATAGGTCCTCTAGACCTTTTTTCGCTGTTAATTGTGCGGCTTTGCCAGAAGGTTTGTTAGAGAGTGAGTTATTTGGATATGAAAAAGGCGCTTTTACTAACGCTATTCAAAGTAAACCAGGAAAGTTTGAGTTGGCGAACGGGAGTACTTTTTTATTGGATGAAATTTCTGAAATACCACTTTTTCTACAAGCTAAGCTTTTAAGGATTATACAAGAAGGTGAAGTAGAAAGGCTTGGCTCTACGGTGAGTAAAAAAATTGATGTTCGTTTAATAGCCACCACCAATAGAGATCTTGCTAAGATGGTGGAAGATGGTGAGTTTAGAGAAGACCTGTACTACCGCTTGAATGTGATCCCATTGTTTATTCCTCCTCTTAGAGAAAGACATAAAGACATTGAGATGCTTTCTCAATTTTTTATGGAAATCATATGTGCTGAAAATGGAATTGGTAATAAGGTTTTTTCGAAAAGTGCTAAGACCAAACTTGTTCAATGGAATTGGCCTGGAAATGTCAGAGAGTTAAAGAACGTTGTAGAAAGATCAGTGTTACTCACTTCTAATAGAGAACTCAGTCATGAAAATATCTTGATCGATAGCAGCAAGCTTAAAGAGACAGAAGACCCTGGGCTAAAGCCTGGTATGACTGTGGCTGAGGCTGAGAAGCTGTTGATATTAAAGACCTTAGAATATACCTCCCAAAATAGAACGCGAGCCGCGGATCTATTGGGAATCAGTATTAGGACACTCAGAAATAAAATTAATGAGTATAAACAAGAAGGAGTATGCGTATGAGTGGTATTTTTGACAAAACCACAGAAGGGCTTGCTTCGTCCTTAAATTTTAGACTATTGAGGCATAATATTACCTCAGCTAACGTGGCTAACGCTGAGACTCCTGGTTATAAAGCAAAAAAGGTAGATTTTGAGGAGGCATTGGCCAGAGCTCTAGATCTAGACGGGACAAGTAGTCTCAATACCCTTGATAAAAACCATTTTGTGGTTGGTCAAGGCGGCTTATCTAAGATTCAAGCCGATGTCTACGATAATCCAGATGTAAATGTTTCTAATGACGGCAATACAGTGGATTTAGAAAAGGAAATGGCATCTCTGGCTGAAAATACAATTTTATATAAAGCCGCTCTTCAATTGATAAATAAAAAATTAGGTAAACTTAAGTATGCAGTGACTGAAGGGAATAGATAATGGATTTTTCTAAAGGTATGCGAATTTCAAGTAGTGCCTTAACTGCAAATCGAATGCGGATGAATACGATTTCATCTAATATAGCAAATATAAATACTACTAGGACTCCAGAAGGAGGACCTTATAGAAGAAAAGATATTGTTTTTGAGTCTATTCCTGAAGCAAGAAATTTTGGAGAGATACTAAAAACAAAACCAGATCGAAATTTGATGAGGGTCCAGGTTACAGATGTGATTCCTGATGGCAAAGCGCCTATACTTAAGTATGAACCCGATCATCCAGATGCAAATGAAAATGGCTATGTTGCCTATCCCAATATAAACTTAATGGAAGAGATGACAAATATGATTCAGGCCACGAGGGCCTATGAAGCAAACGTATCGGCAATGCAGGCAACCAAGGATATGGCGATGAGTGCATTGTCTATAGGAAACTAAGAAAAGGATAAGCCATGGATGGTTTAACAGTATCAACGTCTCAAAGCCTCTTGGAAAAGGGGCAAACCGCGAGTGAATTAAGACAATCTAGCTTAAATCGGTCTTCTGATGTGAAGAGTTCTGACAAGTCCTTTGCAGATACTCTAAAAGACTCGATCAATAAAGTGAATGAGTTGCAACAGAAGTCTGACCACCTTATTGAGCAGTTAGCAACGGGTAAAAGTAAAAATATACCTGAAGTTATGATTGCCGCTGAAAAGGCAGATATTGCTATGAAATTAATGGTTCAAGTAAGAAATAAAATAATCAATGCATATCAAGAAATAATGAAAATGCAGGTTTAGTGAGGGGCCGTAGGTGAATAAAATTTTTGCTAACATTATAGCGCAATTTAAAGAGTTCTACAGAAACTTGACTCCGATTAAAAGAGCATCGGTGCTTGGTTCGGTGATTGTAGCGAGTGGTACATTGGTGATTATCTCACTTATGGTATCTGGCGCTCATTACAAGCCTCTTCTTAAAGACATTCCTGCGGATCAACTTCCTTTGGTGATCGGTCAATTAGAAAAAAACAATATTCCATTTAAAATGGAAGCGCAGGGAAATACCATTTCAGTACCTGAAAATCTTTTGCATGCTTCGCAAATGGTGATTATGGCACAGCTTGGTCCGTCTAATATCGGAAGCATTGGACTTGAGCTATTTGAAAAGCAAGATTTTGGTGTAACCTCATACGCTCAAAGAATAAATTATCAAAGAGCTTTGCAGGGAGAGCTTACTCGGGCGATTAATACATTATCATCAGTTAAGCGATCTAAAGTTATTTTAGCCTTGGCTCCGAAGAAGACCTTTTTAGAGGAGTCCGCAAAAACTACAGCTTCGGTGGTTTTAGAATTATATCCCGGAAAACATCTTCAAGAAGATCAAGTAAGAGGCATAACCTATTTGGTGGCCAGTTCAGTAGAGGGTTTAGAGCCTGAAGAAGTGACTGTGGTAGACTCTAGAGGAAAGGTTCTTTCAAAAAAGATTTCTGGCGGAGCTTCTGAATCTGCAGACCTTATGGAAGTTCAAAGAAAAATGGAGATGGATTTAGAAAGTAGAGTGGAAGCTATTTTGTCAAAGGCAGTAGGTGCTGGTAAAGTCATTGCTAAAATCAATGTGAAGCTAAATCCCAATCATGTGGATACCGTTCAAGAATTGGTTGATCCAGATCAAACCGCAGTTCTTAGCTCAGTGACTGAAGAAGAAAAATTAAATGGCGCAAGAAGTAATCCAGTAGGTATTCCAGGAGCAAGGGCAAATCTTCCGGGAGCGGGCGACCAAGGTCAAGTGGGATTCAAACAAGACGTCAATAAAGAATTGAAGACAACGAACTATCAAGTTTCTAAAACCGTTAAAAAGATTCGGCAAATGTCTGGTAACATTGAAAAGATCTCTGCGGCGATTCTAATTGATGGAACATTAATTAACGAGACCGATGACAAAGGGAATGTAAAACAAACGTGGCAACAAAGAACTCCTGAAGAAA
>JAGRAA010000205.1 GCA_020435185.1 Bdellovibrionales bacterium
GGCTGGTTTTTCATCTCTATAAAAAAACATCTATCCTCCTATCTATTTAATATACTACTTAATTAATAAATAGGGGAAGGTTTTTGATGTTTTTATTAGGCTACGAGATTCATTTTTTTTGATTTATTAGAGCTTAAATCATCTTCTCGCCGCTCTAGTTTTGTTGGAGTTGCTGTTTGTGTAATTAAATTTACGGCTATCAACTCTAAAAATAAATCCTTTGGAACTAGCTTAAACAAAGTTTTATATGAAAAAGGCATTCCCATTTTTAATTTCTTTTTATTCTTCGGCAATCCAACAATGATCTGAAATAAAGGTACAAATCTTGGCTTTATTATAAACCAATTTCTATTTTCATTTTTAGGCAGGCAAGACATGTGCTCCTCGGGGACAAAAGCCGCATTTAAGGAATAATAATAGTCTATGGTTAAGCCGCTTTGATTTTTTTTAGCATTTTCGGATGATATTGCCTTAACCATTTTTTCGACAATCCATGAAGATTTAGGTCGAATTAGATCTAACGCCAAAATCATTCCATCAGGTCTACATACTCGATCCATCTCGGCATAAGCTTTTGCCAAATCTGACAAATCTTTTACATGATGAAGTGAATCCAAATTGGTCACTAAATTAAAACTATTCTCTGCTATATTTTTTAAATCTGTCATATCTCCCAGGCTATAATTTATATCTGTTTGAAATATTTTATTTTGTTCTTTAGCCACATGTAACTGCGGCTCAGACAAATCCACACCATAGACTTTATGAAAATTCAAATGTCTATTTACCAGCTTTGCAAAATGGCCTGATCCACAACAAATATCTAAGGCTTCAGCTCTAATTTTTTCAGGAAAGTTATTTTCTATCACCGCCAAAGCCTGAACATAAAAAGTAATTAAAAAATTATTTAATATATTAGAAAAACCTTCGACACTTTGTTCGTTATCAGTGATCAACAGTTTTTCAGGAGTTCGAATCAATCGTGGAGAGCCCCATCCGTTACCAATGCCCGCGATTAAGAATTGAACTTGAAGCAAAAATTTTTTCATCTCAATACCCATTACTTTCTTACCTAATGTTCACTATAAAATCGACTTCATCGTCTAGTTTCTGGACTCGCATTCTTGCCGCATAGCATTAAAGCGTTGTGTTTATTGATTTTATTTTAACGATTGCTCTATTTAGAAAAACTTTTATATCTTATCTTCATGCAAAAGAAAAAAATAGCAATCGTGGGGGCTGGCTTTGCAGGAATTTCTGCTTGCAAAGTATTGTGTTCGTCAAAAGAAGTAGAAGTCGATCTCATTGACCGAAGAAATTACCACCTCTTTCAGCCCCTTCTTTATCAAGTCGCGATGGCTGGTTTGAATCCTTCAGATATAGCCATTCCTATTAGAAAACTTTTTTCAAAAAATAGAAACGTTAATATCATTTTAGCTGAAGTGAATTCTGTTAACGTTAAAAACTGCGAAATCCAATTCGATGAAAAATGGAATAAATATGACTATTTGATTTTAGCTTGTGGAGCAAAACATTTTTATTTTGGCAATGATCACTGGGAACAATTTGCCCCCGGATTAAAAAATATAGAGCAGGCCACAGAAATCAGAAGACGTGTTCTTACTGCTTTTGAACTAGCTGAAAAAGCGATGAGTAAAGATGAGCAAAAAAAATTATTAACTTTTGCAGTTATTGGCGGAGGTCCTACCGGAGTAGAACTGGCTGGGGCTAT
The DNA here is from genome assembly GCA_020435185.1 of Bdellovibrionales bacterium. GTDB lineage: Bacteria > Bdellovibrionota > Bdellovibrionia > Bdellovibrionales > UBA1609 > JAGRAA01. Next base: position 1,733 of record JAGRAA010000205.1, read on the forward strand.
TTCTGAAATGGCTTCTAAAACCCTCGTAAAAGACTATAAAAACGCAGATTTATCCGAAGTAAGAGTGCTTCTTATCGAGGCCGGCGACAGAATTCTCTCGGCTTTTCCAGAAAAATTATCTAAACAAGCAGAGAACGACTTAAAATCAATGGGGGTAGAGGTCAAAAAAAATTGTCGAGCCTCAAATCTAGATCAAAATGGATTTTCAATTAACAATGAATGGATAGAATGCAAAACGATATTATGGGCGGCAGGAGTGAGGCCTTCAAGCCTATCAAAATCAATCGATTCTGCAAAAGATTCGCAAGAAAGAATCATCGTAGAAAAAGACCTTTCTCTCGCAGGACACAAAAATGTCTTTGTTCTTGGAGATATGGCCTGCTTTCAAGTCAATAAACATCAGAGTTTACCAGGAATTGCACCCGTAGCCATACAACAAGGAACGTTTCTCGGAAACCAAATTCTAGCCGAAATAAAGGGTTACTCCAGAAAAGAATTTAATTATTGGGATAAAGGGATTATGGCAACCATAGGGAGATCAAAGGCGGTGGTAAGCTCCAATAACATGCATATTAGTGGCTTAATGGCTTGGTTGATTTGGGTTTTTATTCACATCGTTTATTTAATGAGATTTAAAAATAAATTTTTCGTCTTTTTACAATGGCTCTGGTCTTATTTTAGCTTTGGACAAGGAGCCAGACTCATTATTCATAAGTCTTGGCAATTCTATGATGGAAAAAAAATTAACTACAAATAATAAAAGATAGTCGACTAACTTTTTTTTATGTGAGATATTTCTGTCTCATGAAAAAATTTGTCTCAACAATTCTTTTCTTGTCAGTATTCTTGATCCAGCTCCATGGACTTGTCCATCTTGAGTCTGGTGACCATACGCAAAACCATCATTGTGCTATATGCGAAGTTATTTCACATACTCCAGGCCTAAATCCTCCAACTTTTGATTTTCAGTTAGAAGAACCTTTCATATATGAAGATCTTATTGGGTTTACTAGCCCAATCTCTATTTATAATG
>JAGRAA010000005.1 GCA_020435185.1 Bdellovibrionales bacterium
AAATGTTCAATCGGGAAAAAGAGAAAAGGTTCAAGTCCTTATTGATGGGACTGATAGTGCTGCTGCCGGAGTCATTAATAAGTACCTGGTTCAAATATCTAGTGATTTATCCGTTCGGTTGATGAATAGGAGTTTTACTCCACCAGTAAGCTTTGTATCTAGATATTTATTTAACCCCGAGCTTAATTCTAAATGGTTTTCGGTTCCAGGAATTGCTGTTGTGATTATGGCTATTCTTTGTACTTTATTGACTAGCCTCACTGTGGCGAGAGAATGGGAAAAGGGCTCTATGGAGCTTTTGTTGTCCACACCGGTTAAACCTATGGAGATAATTATTGGAAAACTTTTACCTTATGCTTTTTTGAGTTTATGCTCGGTACTTATTGTGTATGTTTTGGCAAGATTATGGTTTGATGTTCCTTTTAGAGGATCTCATATCATCTTTATTCTTTCTTGTTTAATTTTTCTTGTGGGATACTTGGCGATAGGTTTAGTGATATCGGTTGTCTTGCGCAAGCAACTGACTGCAATGCAGGCAGCGATGATTGTTGGTCTCCTTCCTACTAATTTACTGTCTGGCTTTATTTTTTCAGTAGAAAACATGCCTTTGGGGTTTCAGTGGTTCGCATCAGTATTTCCAGCAAGATGGTTTATGAGTATTACTAGAGATCAGTTTTTAAAAGGTTCAAATATTTTCCAGCTGGCAACACCTATTATTGCTATGAGTATTATATCAGTCATTTTGGTCAGTGTTGCAGTTGTAAAATTTAAAGGAGATCTTGATTGATGAAAGGGCAGACACTTTTGGGATTTATCCGAAAGGAATTTCAACAGAGCTTACGGGATTCGGTTATGAAAAGGTTGATTTTTTTGGCACCCGTTTTACAACTTACAGTTTTTGGGTTTGCTTTGAACAATGAAACAAGGAATATCGAAATGGCTATTTTTTCACAGCCCAACGATAGTGCAATGAGAAGATTTGAGGACAAAGCTCTAGCTTCTGGATGGTTTAAGAAAGCGAAATTAAGTGAAAAAGATCCCTTTCGTGCCATTCAAAGCGGAGAGGCCGAAGTTGCCATAGTTGTAAAAGATAAAAAAATAAAAGATGCTACCGACATAAATCCTATCTCTATTCAAATTCTAATTAGTGCAATCAATCCAATTAGAGCCCAGGCCGTAGAAAGTTATACGCAGGCTATTTTAAATGAATCCATTGGGGTGAATGGAGCACAGTTTAGTCTTATACAACCTGAAATAAGAATTTTATTTAATCCTAGAATGGAGACCTCCTATTTTTTAATTCCAGCAATCATTGGTGTGATTATTTGTTTGATTACAGTACTTTTGACGTCGATGACATTTACTAGAGAGCGGGAGGTGGGGACCATGGAAACCATACTCTCAGCCCCAATTAAAAAATGGGAGATTATTTTAGGGAAAGCTATTCCCTCGACTCTATTAGCAGTAATTAATTCATTTATCACTTGTAGCCTGGGGGCCATTGTTTTTGGTATGCCCTTTTCAGGATCATTGTTATTGCTTATGTTTGTGATATTTGTTTTTATTGTTTCCACGGTAGCCATTGGAATTGCTATCTCCACTATTTCAGAGACTCAGCAGCAAGCCATGATGGGAAGTTTTCTATTTTTATTTCCAGCATTGCTTTTGTCTGGCTTGATGTTTCCGGTAGAGAATATGCCTGCGTTTATGAAAATATTCGCCGAAGTAAACCCTATGACACATTTTAATTATATAATGAGGAACATTATATTAAAGGGGGGCGATTTTAATTATGTAATGATTCATACTGGAATTATAGCTGTAATCGGATGGGTAAATATGATGATTGCCTTTAAGAACTTTAAGACAACCTTGAACTGATGATCGTGGCAAAATGTCAACGATATTTCTTTGTTGACCGTGGTGTTTTGTTGATGCTGAGATTAAAATATTCAAATGGTTATTAATCTTTGAAGAATAAAAAAAGAAATGGCTTATATGCAAAAAACACCGGTTTTAAAAGTCGAAAAATTAAACAAGATTTACAAAAATGGAGAGTCTACTCTACAGGTTCTCAAAGAAGTGGATTTAACCATATATCAAGGAGAATTCACTTTTATTATTGGTGCGAGTGGATCTGGAAAAAGTTCATTATTACAAATTATGGGTGGTTTGGATAAAGCTAACTCTGGACTAGTAGATGTCTGTGGTCAGGACCTAAGCTGTATGACAGACGAAAGTTTAGCTGCGTTTCGCAGAAAGAATATGGGGTTTGTTTTTCAATTTTTTAATTTGTTAGAGAATTTAAATGCCATTGAAAATGTAGCTCTACCTTTAATGCTCGATGGAGTCAGTTGGAAAGAAGCTAGCGATAAAGCAAAAAAATTACTTGTCGAGTTTGGACTGCAAGAACGCTTGCACCATTATCCCTATCAACTTTCAGGGGGGCAAATGCAAAGAGTGGCCGTTTGTAGAGCTATCGTAGCTAAACCCTCATTGCTTTTAGCAGACGAACCTACAGGTAATCTGGATTCTAAATCAGCACGAGATTTATTGTCTTTGTTTCGTAAGCTTTCGAATGAAGATGGGCAAACTATAGTTATGGTTACACATGATATGAGTTTGATCGACATGGGGCATCGAGTGATCGATATTAAAGACGGACAAATAGAAGATGATCGTAGAGTAGAAAAGGGATGAGGACATGAAATTAATAATATTGATATGTGTATTGTTTGGAAAATTTGCATTTGCAGAAAGCAATCCTAAAGAAATAATAAAGAAAAATATTGAGGTGTCTTTGTTAAAATCACTTTACGCAGAGAAGGTGATTTTGACAGGAGAAACAAAAAGTGGAAGTAAAAAGACTAAAGAATATAGTATGTGGAGAAAAAGAATAGGTAGCACACTTTATTCTAAAACGATGAGCCGTTTTCACAAACCAGCAAAGATTGCTGGTCAAGGGGTGTTGATGATTGAAAGCGGTAACAGTAATGCAGGAAATGATATTCGTATTTATTTACCAGCCTTTAAGAGAGTAAGAAGAATAGAAAGAAGTATGCAGAGCGGAAGTTTTATGGGAACGGCTTTTTCATATTCAGACCTTTCGGTACAAGAATTGAATGATTATAAATATAGTTACGAAAAGCTTTCTGTTTGTCCCGTACATAAGAATAAAAAATGTCATGTCATAGTGAGTAAACCGGTGAGTAAAGAAGTAAGAGAGAGAAGGGGATATGCCTATACCAAAACTTGGATTCAAAGCGATAGTTACATCACGGACAAATTAGAAGGGTATAACGGGAAAGATAAGAAAGTAAAAGTTATTGATTTTTTAAATACCACAGAAGTTAAGAAAAATAGGTGGTTAGCGACTAAGATTAAAGCTCAAGACTTGAAATCCAACAGATGGGCACTTTATGAAATTAAAGAATATAAAACGGATACTCCGATTGATGAGTCTATTTTTTCTGAGAACAATCTAAAAAATCCGTTATGAAAAATTTTTTAAGATTATGCTATTGTTTGATTGTTAGATCAGTTCTTAGAAAACCTCTTAGAAATATATTAACTGTTGTTGGCGTGGCAAGTGGGATGGCCCTATTTTTTTCAATTCAGGTATTGAACTACGCAGCCGTTAAATCTTTAGAAAAAAATGTGACCTCTGTGATGGGTGAAACAGATTTGAGTATCAAGTCAAATGGAGAGGCCTTTTCAATGGAATGGCTAGCTAAAATCGAAGAGTTACCCAATATAAGATATGCAACGGGAGTGATTACCAAGAACACCTATTTTTTTGTTCAAGGAAAAGCAAAACAAAAAATAGGAATTTTGGCCGTGGATCTGTTAAAGGAAGGACCATTTAGAAGCTATCAGACAAATGGTGAAGATGATATTATTGATGATCCTATTGAATTCTTAAATACGCCTAATGGAATTATACTGACTAAAAGTTTTGCTGATCGCTATGGGCTAACCTACGGATCTGAATTTGAGTTGTTAACATCTGAAGGTCGAAAGCAATTTGTTGTAGGAGGGATTTTATCTTCTCAAGGAGTGGCAAAGGCCTTTGATGGAAAAATTGCTATAATGGATTTAATGGCTGCGCAATTTTTGTTCGGTGAAGTGGATAAGGTAACGAAACTAGATGTGATCTTATGGGATAAAAACAAAGTTGAGGAAACTAAAAAAAAACTGAAGCATCTATTAGGTCCAGAATTCGAAATTTCTGGAAGAGGCGAGTTGGTCAATCAAATGAAGGATTTGACAAGCTCATTTAGGAATATATTGAACTTCGTGGGTATACTGACCTGGTTTATTGCTTTGTTTGTGGTTTATAGCAGTATTACCTTGTCGATTAAACAAAAAATTAGAGAACTTGGAATTTTAAGGTCCATTGGTAGCCATAGAACAATAAACTTTGGCTTGTTTTTGTTTGAAGCTTCTCTCATTGGATTAGCGGGGACATCTTTAGCTATTGTTTTCGGTCACTTTTTATCATTAGAGATGATGGATACCATATTTAGCTCGTTTGAAGGGCAGTTTAAAGTGACTTTGGAAAGGCAGGTTTACACTATTCCTACTCACTATTATATTTTAACTGCAGTCATAGGTGTTCTTACCTGTTTTGTTGCAGGGCTTGTTCCGGCTTGGAGAGCAACAAAAGTTGATCCGTTGATAGCTATCAAAAGTGACAATTTAGAAGTAGAGATAAATGATCGCAGTTTTCCCAAGAAGTCTTTTTTGATGGGGATAGGTCTATTGATTTTATTTTATACTCTTTTTGTTATGAAGATATCGCAACTGGGTATGTTGTTTGGTCTTTTGCAGATAGCTATTGGTTTAATAGGTTTATTCGTGTTTTTGAAATTCTTTACATGGATGGTTCTTAACTTGTTAGAGAAATTCAGCTGCTTTACCCCTTCCATGATATGGCTTTCGATTAAAAATAATTCACAAAAATTTAAAGAAACTTACTTAAATACTGTACGACTTACCACGAGTTTGTGTTTTATTTTTTTTCTGCTCATTTTAAATTATTCGATCACTAATGGTCTTTTCACCTACTTCGAATCTAAAAAATACATAAATGAGTTTATAATGGCCGACGGTGAATTGTTTGATATGAATTTGATTCCATTCTCTTACGATAAAGTTAAAGCGCTTGAGAGTATTGAGGGGCTGCGTAAGTTGGATGATGGAACTTTAATGGGCTGGCGTACGACTCCGATATGGATGGATGGAAAAAAAGTAGGAATTATTGGGCAAAATGGTTTTTACAATTTAGAAGCGATGAAAAACTATTTGAGTATAGATCAATTGAGTTCTGAGTTTGATTTTTCTGATTTTTTTCTTCCTGCAACGAGAAAAGCCTTAGTCTCTGTATCCTTACTAAAAAATTTAAATCTTAAGATAGGAGATACTATTCATCTGAGTGTTCCTTCTGGTAAGATCGATTTGAAGGTTGTCGGTAGTTTTGTTGACTATGCTTATCCAACCGGCTCCATCTATATGAATATGAGTAGTTTTAGTGAGCTCTATAAGGACAATAAATACACAATTTTTGGATATGTTGCAAAAGAAGGTTTTGATCGGCAAACTGTCAATGATCGAGTCGAAGAAGCCATTGCTTCATCCAAGGGTTTAAGGTTATTAGATAACGAAAGTATCATAGAGGATTTTCGTAGTAAAATTACTGAAAGCGTAGCTTTTGTCGACGGCATTGTATTTATAGGAATTTTAGTGACTTTTATTGGTTTGTTTACGCCAATATTATTTCAAGTTTTGGTCCGACAAAAAGAATTTGGGGTCTTGAGGTCATGTGGTATGCCTCTTGGTCGGATTATTGGTATGCTGTTTATTGAAAATTCAATTCCTTCGATAATTTCTTTGATTTATACGTTCTCAATCGGTTTGTTTTTTAACTATATATTATATCAGTCTGTAGTTTCTAGTATTATGCTTTGGGATATGCCCATATATTTAGGCTCTAAGACGTTTATTGTTATTTTGTCGATAAGTGTTTTTTTGTCGATTGCTACGATGATTTACCCGTCTATGAGTATGAGGAAAAAACCCATAAGAGAGATGATCAAGTACGAATAACCGTTAAAACCAATAGGTTATTTTAGAAAAGTATGAGCTTTTTTCGGCAAGTAGACCAAATCTGGTTTGGTCGGAGCCTTCATAGTTTAAAACTCCCACTCCTAATTCTAAGGAGTCGTTTAAGACATATTTGTAATCCCATTGAAGGTAGCTTTCCTCAGTAGTAAAGTTTTTTAAATAGAAAATTGAAGCCGTATGAGAGAGGGATTCGCTTTCGTAAGATAATCGCAACCCCATTGAGTTTTGATCTTTATATTGGTATCCGTTAATTATTCTATTGAACAAATACAATTGTTTTTCTATGGCATTATAGTCTGAAGATGTTGAAACCTCTTCTTGCGTTTTAAAGTTTATAAAGTTCTTTAAAATTGGATAAACTATCGCTCTAAAACTAGTGTTAATTTTTGACTCTAAGGCAAAAGAGGTTTCTACATAAGGATTAATGCTATTCAGATTAAATTGATCAGTATTTTCTCCAGATATTAACGCTGAATCCATACGAAAAACCCAATTAGAAAAGGGGCGTTCGAATTCTAGTCCCAGCATGGTTATTTTTGGGTAACTAAAGTGAACAGCAGACAGGCTGGATGGTGTGTCTGAAAGAATATATGGCGATCGTTGTCTTCCCATAAAAAATGCTAATCCCAAATCCAATTTTGAATTGGTGTAGTTTATTTTTCCGGCCCACTCAATTTGGTTCTTCTCGTCAGAGGAGGGTTCTTCAGTAATGGTTACTGGGCCCAAATCTACAGGGAGACCAA
>JAGRAA010000206.1:0-3589 GCA_020435185.1 Bdellovibrionales bacterium
TCCCTAGATGGGGAATGCGTCTTTTGCGGATAGGGTGAAATCTTCGAGGGTTAAAATAACTAGAAATTCTTACATAGTTTACCGGAGCGTAAAAGGGTCTATCTGATAAAATGGGCTGAGTGCTTAAAAAACTTCCTCCATCTTTATAAGAAACAAAATGGCGGGTTTCGATATCGCCGTTAATTTCAATTTGTGTTTTTAGGACTTCTCCGGGTTTGATATAAAAATCGCCATCGTATTTTTCTTCATAAACAATAGAAAAGAAAGCATTACGTTTGAGTTCTTTCTTTAAGTTGTGCTTAAAAGCATAAGCATCTAAAAATCGATACGAGATGCTTTTGTTATTGATTTTTCTTTCTAAGCTTCCAATGATTGATCCATTGACTTTACCTTGGGCGCTTTTGATTTTTTTTGTAAAATGCTCTGTTATTTTTTTTGCAACAATAGAGTTGTTAGATTGTTCGAGGTAATAGCTAACGTCTTCATCGAGTTCATAAAATTTAATCGATTTAAATTGGCTCTTTGGACTTTGGCTAAATTTATATTTTGTTTCTGAGGTAAGAGTTATTTTTTTTGGAATATCAGGATTGGTTAAAAAGGCAGCAATGGCTTTTTCTGAAAAACCCTTTTTTTGGAGTATGGAGTAAACTGTATCGCCAGTTTTAACCTGAAGCATTTGAGAGGTTTCTTGAGGTTTTGTATTTTTTAGCGCATAGGCATGACGAGTGCTTATTATTAATGCTAAAGAGGTTAAAAGAAAGGCGAGGGTAAGGAAACGATAATATTTGTTTATTGCTATGTTGAACATGAATCTAGAATATAACTTTTTTAAAATATTACAACTAGCTGTTTGGTTGAGTCTATTTGCTCAACCCAATTTGGCATGGGGCCAGTATTTTCACGGAACTATTTCTAATGCAATGGGTGGAGCCGGGCGATCTAGCGACGATGGGTCTCAGTCGGTATTTTTAAATCCTGCCACACTAAGAATGGCTCCTCCTGTAGACATTTCGTTTTTGTTTCAGGATGGACAGGCCTCAAACTCAGAGCATCAGACGATTAAGGGAGTGAGTTTAATCGATAACACCAAAGAAGCAGCCTTTGCCGGTGGGTTGCAGTACTTAAAGGTGAGACGTTTTTTTCATCAAGGAACTCCTGTTGATGGCGAATGGATGCAGGTTTCGGTGGCGGATTGGCTGTATAAGAAGCTTTCTGTGGGCTTGTCGCTTACTCGTTTGACTCAGTCCTTTGGTGGTCAAAATACAGAGGAGTCGAATTTTACATTAGGTTTTTTAAATCCGATCAACGAAAAGTTTCGCCTGGCCATGGTGCTAGAAAATATAGCCCAGGAGAATGAAGATGTGCCAATTGAACTTCGGTTAAGGAGAAGCTTGGCCTTCGGATTTTATTATTCTTGGCAAAATTTGTTTCGTTTCATGATGGACGTGAATTATTTAACCGAGCAAAATCCAGAAAGTAAATGGAATGTGTCTTCAGGTGTGGAGTCCTTATTTTTAGATTACCTATATTTCAGATTTGGTTATAATTCCAATAACTTATATGGTTTTGATAGCTCTACAATAGGGGTTGGGTTTAGTGGTCCGAAGCTAAAGGTAGATTATTTTTACAGAAAGACAGCGAATAGCGGCACGGACGCAATGCATGGCGTTGACTTTCGTCTGGTTTTTTGATAGCTGACTACCTTTATAACTTGTTGAAACGGTCTTTGCGGTTGTGTATATGGCAGTAAAGAAATCAATCTTAAGGAAAATATATGGCATCACCTACAAAAAAAACAGAGTTAATTCGTGAAAGAAAAAAGACTAAAGCGGGTAGAAAAAGAAAAGCTAAAGTCAGAACAAATGGCACTACAAAAAGTGAAAAAGATCTTTTTGGTGATAAATAATTTAGCCATTTATTGTTATTAAATGATCAAATAAAAAAAGCCAATGATGTAGAAACGCATTGGCTTTTTGTTTTTCTATTATTGTCTTTTTAGTTCGTCGGGGGGATCTTTCAAATCGACAAGCAGAACAAAGGGTTTTTCGTTATCGTTTCCAGTAATCAAAAGATGTTTTTGTGACAGCTTTAGATTAGGTCTACAAGAAGGAATAGTCTCATCATCTACAGGCCACGTTTTCACTAAAGTGAAGTCGTTTTGATTAGGATCAATTTTATAAAGATAAATAACTTTTTCGTTTTGATAATAGGCCACCAACTCGGAACCATTAAATTGAAATATCGATCCGAAGGACGACACGGATTTGCAATTGTTTGTGCTTAAGGTCTCTTGTTCTTCAAACCTAGTCAGCTTATTAACATAACTCCATTGCCCGTTGCTCTCTTTTTTAAACAACAGAATATCTCCAGATCCAGTTTCAATGTTGCCGGGACAGCCCAAAACAAGTAGGTCATGGTAAACTTTAAAATCGTCGACGCAGTATCCACTCAGTTCAGCATAATTTTCTAAATTGAGGACTTGCTGTAGTTGAGGGTTTTTAGGATCGCTGAGATCATAAATGTTTATGAGCCCTTTTGCCATTCCGATGGAATAATAAGAGGTGGTCTCTATTCTACGGGAAACAAATAATTGATTGTCGTAGATTTTTAAAGTGGATCCAAAGGCTTTGTCATCTTTTCCAGACGAAAGCGTACTGATTTCTCGCAATTCGGAGGAGTCATCATTGAATGAATAGAGATGGACCGTCCCACCCGTCCACAGTCTTCCTCCTGTAGCACCTATCGCCATAAGGTGGCCTTCCAGAGCAAGGGCGTTCCCGAAATATCCGTAGGTCTTGGGTTGAGCCGAAGTGAGCGTTTGAAAAGGCTGCCAGGTGTTTTCTTCTAATTTTAGAACAGAAACTTGGCCAGCAGACATTAAACCATTAATATGAGCATAAGGAGATCCGAGTATTAAAACTTTAGAATCGGTTTCCATTTTAAGGACGTTTTCAGACTCTCTGATGTCAGTTCTCAATAAATTTATATTTTGCACGTCTTTGATGACGTTCAAATCCTCTGTAATAGAAAAAGTATAAATTTTGTCAATTAATGGATACTCAACGTCATCAATAAGTTGATTTGCCGTTCTTACTTTAACAACAACATGATTGTTGGTGAGGGCGAGTCCGTTGAAGGAGACCATTAAGGTGTTTTCGTCGGATTTATATAAATCGAAAAAATCTATGGTTAAAATTGAAATTGATTTTACCGCTGTTTGGTTTAAAGCATCCGTCGCCTTCAATTCAATAGCTTCTTCTTGAGAGTCTTTGCTCAATAAGACAGAAAAGGTATTGTCTGATCCAGAAACGGCAGAGATAGTAATGTCTTTGGAATTTGAGGTAAGAGTGTATGGCCCTTGGCCCCCGAAGACACTTACTTTCAACTCTGATCCAGGACGAATGTAATCTTCAGAATTAATGGTTACACCAAGGTATCCGTCTCCGTTTCCGGATTTTGAAATATTGGAATTTGGATCATTTTGAAATTGCAAAAACCCAGAACAGGCTTGAAAAAAAGAAGTGATAAGAGTTAATACTAAAATAGAAAGTATATAATTTAATCTTATCTTCAATGCACAAAACCCATT
>JAGRAA010000206.1:3729-7087 GCA_020435185.1 Bdellovibrionales bacterium
CTGGCGGACCAGTTGGTAAAAGGTGTGGCGGTTTGTAAAGAGGCTGTGCTAATTCCTGTCACTCCGGTGATTGACCCCGTTTTATTTGCATTGGCCGTGCAGACGGTAGAATCATAGTATGAGTCTGTGGCCGTAAAACTTGAAGCACTTGCCGAGTCGGCGAAGCAAGCTCGAGGGGCGGTACCGTTTAAGCTTCCGGCATAGTAAACTTTAGATATGTTTACCGTTCCTTGGGCGGTTCCGACTATTCCTGCAATAAGCCAATTCGTGGCGTGTAAGTTAGACATATTTGAAATGACATAGCTGTCGGATATTGAAATAGTATTAGATATTCCTTGAGCTTGTTCGACTAACCCTCCAGCAACACCGTTCCATATGTTTAGCATATCTCCCTTATAATATGATCGTTGAATAGAAATATTGTTATTAAGGACTAAGGTAATTAATCCTCCAGCATTAAAAGAGGATAAAATGGAGCCGTCAAAAGAGCTGTCTGTGATTGTAATATTAGCCGTAATCCCAGAATTATCACTTTGGGCGATTAATCCTGAAGCGAAACTTCCGTCATTAATACTCCCTGATAAATGAGTTTGACTAATAGTTATGTCAGCTCGAGACTTTGCGATTAGGCCAGAGGCAGAAGACATGCCGGCTGTAATATCTAAGTTAGTCAGATTGACGTTAGAAAAAGTAGCTGCTTTAACTGCTAATCCGACTAATCCTCCGACATAAGCATAAGATGATCCATCCGTTGTAATAGAGCCGCCAGATACATTGGAAATATTGAGAGTGTCCTGTGCAGCACCGACCAAGCCTCCCCAATAGTTTGAAGGTCCAGATCCTGGATTGGTAAAGTAAATGTTATTAATGTTAATATTCGAAATATCAATAGGTCCAGAGGATATTCCAATAAGACCTCCGCCATTATCGAGTTTAGCCGTTGGAGAAAGTTGAAGGTTTTTGAGGGTAATATTATCCAGTGTTAAAGTTCCGCCGTTTCCATGATCTAGAACTAGTCCAGAGAGTCTAACGTCGTCGGTAAAAGTAATATCTTCTAAAGTAAGATTAGAGATGTTCACATTAGAATCAGTGTTTTTAAAAAGCGCTAAGGTGTTTCCCGACTCGGTAATGTTTAAATTGTGTATTTTAAAATTATTACCGTTAAATGTTCCAGTAAAGGGAGTAACGGCACTACCGATAGATTTAAAGTTAGCCGCAGTAACGCCTGTAAAATCGAGATCTGCATAGAGTTTAAAATTTAAACCCCAAGAGGACGAATCGTTGGCAAAAAAAGTCCAATGGTCTAATGAACATAAAGTAAAAGGGTGAGAGGCTGAGCCATCCCCACCGCCGTAATTATTTGATATAGATGTATCGCAAGTTACCGAAGATTGAGAATCTGAAGAAGAAAGATTTAAACTAATGTCAGTATTTAGGGAGCAGCCCGTAAAGGAAATAAATAGTAAGAATAGATTTAATCGATAACGTACGGCCATAAGTCCATATCGGGAAAATATCGAATTTTCTTGAGAAGCTGTCGCTCTTATCTCATTATGAAGCAAAGAAGCGATAAGAATCGAGGAAGTGATGTTTAAAATAGCTTTGGCATTGTTGTTTTTTGGGATGAGCGCATGTTCTTCAAAAAATAAGAAGTCTGAATTTAATAAAAATAACGAAGTAAGACCAATCGCAGATAAGGTTGAAAAGGAAAAAACTCCAGAGCTATTAATTACGGATATGAATCCTGTAAGTAGTGAAGAGAACTCCTATTATCCCTATTGGAGTGGTGAGGGCGGAATGATGGTCGCTGTGGTTGCTGCTGCTGTAAATGGATTTAAAAGTCATTCTGAGAGTAAAAACGAAAAGTCCGAAAACATCCTGAGTGGAAAATGTTTTTATGGATCTCCTGAATCCATGGGGTTAGCCTCTCAGTGTATTCACGTAAGAGTGAGTATAATTACAGCTAAAAACAAAGAGGTAGCGTCTACTCACACAAATGAACGAGGGGAGTTTAAGTTTTATCTACCCAAAAGTCGCAAGTTTTTCTTGAAAATTACTGATCAAAAAGGCCGTTCTGTTCTAGTGAAAAAAGATGTCACTCCAGGAAAGCGCCTCACTTTATTTTTGAAACCAAATTAACGAAGTATTTTTAGAGCTTAATATTTTTAACGATGAATGGGCGTTGTTTTGCCGGTTGTGGTTTTGCAATTTTAAAAACAGAATTTAAAAATTTGATATATTCACTATAATTCACAGAGAGTCCTTTAAGTGTTTAATAAATTCCCATTCATCAAATAGATCGGCGTAAACCTTAATAAGATTAAAATTTAAATTTGAATGATTCTCTAAAAGAGCTTGAATATTCATTAACAGGATTACCTCACAATATAAGCTGGAGTACAAGAAACGATTTACCGCGTTCTCAATCGTCCAATGGATTCTTGCGAAGGACCGTTGAGATAAAAGTTGATGGGATGAATGGCCCACCCTGATTGGCCGGGATAATAATGCCAGCTTTTAATGGCCTCAACTGCAGAGTTGTCTAGAGAGGCAAATCCGGAGGATCGAGCCACAGAAATTCCGCTAATGGATCCATCTGGATTAACATAATAAAGTAGAACAGTTTTTCCTTCTTGGTATTTTCTTCTCGCCAAGTAGGGGTAGACCGGCTTTCTGTTTCCGGGCCGTTGTCGAAGATCTAAATAAGACTTTGTTCCTTCTGGAACACCATACTTTTCAGGAAGAGCAGAGGGTGAGGCAGAGAGGCTTTGCTCCTGCTGTTGAAGGGCGTCGGAAGGAGTGTTTGTTCCTGGTGATAATTCAGCTCCCATTTCTTTAGGTGGCTCTTGTGGTGTTTCTTCTTTAGCAGAGATCACGGGAGGAGAAGGGGGCGCTTCTTCTTTTAATGTATCATCGGTGATACTTTCTGCGGCCATAATCTCTTCTTGAACCTCTTTATCGGGCAGAGTATCCAGCTTGTCCACAGGGTTTTCTACAGCAACAGACGAGGTGTCAGCAGAGGGAGGAGCTTTGGCAAGAATAGGTTTAGGTTTATGAGTCTTTTTGGCAATTAATTTTTTTGCAGCTTTTTTTGCATTACTGACTTTCTTCGAAGGTTTCTTTTTCGGAATAATCACTTCGTTAGATTTTGCCAATATAGGTTTTGGTTTGGGCGCTGCCATTTTAGAAGGATTGAGGTTTGCTTTTTTATTTTGTTTTTTTACATAGGTCTGGGAGCCTTTGGCATCTCCAAGAGCTTCGAAACTTACAGTTACCGCTCCCGCAGAAGGCGGAGGAGGGGGAGTTAGCTCTGGATAAAAATAGATACCTAAAACGATAAGAACATGAAAAAAAGAGG
>JAGRAA010000207.1 GCA_020435185.1 Bdellovibrionales bacterium
AATTTACTTAGAGACAAATTAAGAGAGATCGAAGGATTTTCAAATTATCCAATATCTAAAAGTTCATAAGATATTATTTGAAAAGTCCGTTGCAATTCTTTTTAACTTCAGCTCTTCGTAATACTGTTATCCAAATTGATTTTATAAGATCGTTTTCGACTTCATACACTGAAAGAAGATCCGCTTCTTTTGCTCCATTATTTTTTCTCTCAAAAGCAAAAATTTTATTTCCAACTCTTTGATGCCAGAGAATTTCCATTTTTGAATCTGGATCATCTCTAAAACTATCTACTAGCATTTCTCGAATAGCTTCACTGTTTTCAAATAGAACAGTGTCAATATGTAGTTGAGTAGAGTTTAAACTTGGGTGGACGAGTTCTGCCACCTTACTGAACTCATTAGCCGCTGAAGCCTTTTCAATTCTTGAAGTTAATTCCTTCCCAGCCCCTAGACTTTCCAAGGTTAAACGATACACCTTCACGTTTTTGTCTAGAGTCGAAACGGCTTTATCTACATTTCTTTCATTCAGAGCTTGAGCGTGTAAAAATATTGCCATCAAAATTGTCTCCATAAATCACCTTTTATTAAATTAAGTTCCAATAGGTAATTTAGCTGTGCAACGAAAGTGCCATAAAACCACAAATGATAAAGACCTTTTGTGGTGTCAAAACGCCATTGTTTGCCATCGCACTATGAAATTTTTATCAAACATTGTCTCTAATTTTTTCTAGAGGTGATTGTTACCTCTAGACAGAGGTAACAAAAGCTTTTGAAAATACACTAGAAATTCCAATCACTGAAATTTTTAAAGTAAAGATTACTCCCAAAAATAGCTATCAAAAAGACTTTTATAAGAGCAGGTTCATAAGTTATTCCAATTATTTAAAAACCTTTTGTGCTGTAGGGTTCAAAATCTTAGAGGTTATATTTACCTCTCAAAATCTATATTTTTGGAATACGTGTCTCTAAAAATAGACAATTTTTCTCTTAAATCTAAATAAAATGAGTTTGAGCTTCATTTCTGACTTTGGCCCAAATATCGCACAGTGTCCAAAAGTGAGGATAAAGATATGAAAATTTTGTTTATAGACGATGAATCACTCATACACGAATTTGCAGACCATTTGTTTTCAGATTGTCGAGTAGATGTACTACACGCTTCGACGGGAGCAGAAGGGCTAGAAGTTCTTAAAGCTGAGGAGAATAATGTTCTTCTCGTCGTTTTAGATTTTGAGCTTCCAAACCTCGCTGGAAATTTTATCTGTCGCCGAATCAAAAAAGAACACCCTAATTTGCCTGTCATAATTTTTTCTGGTCGGATGAATGAAGAACGCGCTCAGGCCTGCCATGCTGCTGGCGCTGATGCTCTTATTGAAAAAGGTGAAGCCAAAAGAATTAAATCCGTTATTTTAGGCTGGCTACAAAAACTCGTAACTCCAGAAAAGACGCAAAGCCTGAATCAAAAAAGAATTTCAAATATTTTGAATATGGCTGGTGTTTCCGGTCATATGCTCAATGTTGCATCAACAGTTGATGTCTATGCGAAATCTAAAGAAACAGTTCTAATTCTTGGTGAAAATGGAACCGGTAAAGAAGGTATCGCACTCGCCCTACATAATCGCTCAGGACGGCGTGGTCGTTATGTGCCAGTAAATTGCGGAGGAGTATCTGATTCGCTTTTTGAAAGTCAATTTTTTGGTCATATAAAAGGGGCTTTTACCGGATCAGACAAAGATCATGATGGATTTTTTAAAGCAGCTGAAAGGGGAACTCTTTTTTTAGACGAAGTCGGCGAATTGAGTTTAGAGAATCAAGCAAAATTACTCAGAGCCCTTGAAACAGGTGATATCATGCCTGTGGGAAGCCATAAAATTATTCGTCCTGAAGTTCGAGTGGTTGCGGCAACCAATCGCAATTTAGAAGAGGCTATCCAAGAGGGAAAGTTCAGGGAAGATCTTTACTATCGATTGTATGTTTTACCCTTAAATTTATTCCCATTAAGAGAACGGCCCGAAGACATACCCATACTTACTCAACATTTTCTAGATCAGCTTAACAAAGAATACGATGCAGACCCTCCTAAAAAAATAACCCAATCAGCCATCAAACTCCTAAGTCAAAAAGCTTGGCCAGGAAATGTACGAAGTCTACGAAACAAAATAATGGGAGCGTTCACGTTAGCTAGAGATAGGGAGTACATCAATGAAGATTTTTTTCAATTTTCAGAAGGCGAAGAGCGAGTCTTGGAAGTTAAAAGATTGATTGAACAAGAAAAGTTTCCTAAATTTTCAGAGCTGCTCGGTATCACCGAAGAGCTTAAAACTCAATTGATCTCAAAAGCCCTTGGGAAAATGAAATCTTATAAAGATGCCGCCGACGCCCTTGGCGTTGATCGCCACAACTTACGAAAAGAAGCTATAAAACGAAATTTAACTCACTTAGTTGACACTAATAAAAAACAAAGAGAGGACTATTATGAATAAAAAATTATTACTTGCACTTCCGTTACTAAATCTAATTCTTTCTAAGAACCAAGCCCTAGCTGACAATTTCAGTGCTACAACTGATGTTTCTCAAGCTGGCATAGAGCAAAAGCTACACCAATTTCACCCTAAAACTTTGGAATTTATAAGAGAAATGGTCAAAGAAAAAGTTTTGGCATTTTCAGAAGATGGTCAAGATCTTCTCATCAACACAGAAGCATTAGATCCTGCAATTGTTGCTAATATTGCTGAAAAAAGTCCCATTAATACTTGGATTGAAGGAACTCCCTACTTAAAATTAACTGACGAATTCGTCCGTTCACTTTCAGATGCTAACATACTCCGTGAATTATTCAGTCGCAATAAACAAGATATTCAAAATCTCATTACCATCGAGAAAAAGCTACGTGATCACAATGGTGATGTGATGTCCTGTCGCGGTTGCGGAGAAGCTCCTTATGAGGGTTATTAATGAAAATCAAATTCGTCTTCATAGGGATCTTTATTCTACTCATTATAGGTGCAATACAAATGAATAAAAACCTAAGCCAGCAACAAGAATTTTCTAAAAATTTAGTACGTGACTCAACATTAAGGATAGAGTGTGGAATGAGTGGTACATCACTTTTTTCAAATTCCGCTCCAGTAAACGTTCTAGAATCATTTTTAACACTAGTTTTGGGGCAATTAATTTATATTAATGAAGACTTTAATCTAAATCCAGGGCTCCTAGAAAGTTACAACTATGACACCGATAAAGATATATATTATCTCTCTTTAAAAAAGGATTTGAATTTTCACAATGGACGAAAAGTAAATTCTAAAGATCTTGAATATTCAATTTTAAGAGGTTTTTTTTCAAAAAAGAAAAACTGGTGGCCGAGCTTTTTGGGGAATATCGCAGGTCTAGAAAAAATTAAACCAGGAATGACCTATAAGTCGGGTTTAGTTTCAGGCTTAAAAATTGTCGATGATTTTACTATTTCTATTTCTCTTAAAAACCCTAACCCCTCTTTTTTGCATTCATTGGCCAGAAGCTATTTTTCTCTCGTTCCCAAAGAAGAATTAAAAGCAGATCATCTCACTTGGAAAAAATACCCCGTTGGCTCTGGAGAATACAAAGTTGAAACCTATAATAAATCTAAAAACCAAGTGGTACTGAAGCTTGTTAACAAATATCATAAAAAACCAAATCTCATTTTATTTTCCGGAACCAAATTAAAAAGTCCCGACGTTATTTTAAGTGGTGATGTTGTAAGAGCTGGCTATCAGCCAGAATCGTTGTTGCGGTCATCAAAAATAATTACTCTGTTTTTCAATTACAAGTCACCATTAGGCAGAAATGAAAATTTTCGCAAAGCGATAGACTTTACAATAAAAAGAGTCGATCTTATTTCTTCTGAATCCCCCTTGAAACCCACATTTCATATTGTCCCTCGCCATATCTGGGGAAGAAAGCGAGTCAATGAGAGCTCTTCATTAGTTGAAGCAAGAAAATATATTGAGCAATTAAAGAGCGATTTAAAAGAACACAGATATCTAAATCAGACGCTAATAGTGCCCGTCTACAAGGTTTCTGAAAATGAATTCAATTTAAAAAAACTCATAAATCAACTATCCTCAATTGGAATTAGAGTTAGGTTTTATGAATCCACCAAAAAAACTAATGAAGAAGATTTTTCTGAAATCCCATTTAGAATTTCTTCTCTTGGTGCCGATGTTGTTGATCCCCTAGTACAATATTCACTTTTTTCTGGAAGTAGTTTTCTTTACCCTCAATATCCAGATGATTCTCAATACAAAACTCTTCTTGAAAAAGCTGCAAAAGCTAAATCGATTGATACCAGGTCTATTTCTGTACGGGAAATCTCTGAATACTTTTATAATCACAGAATTGCCCTACCTCTTTTTGAGTCCTCTACAAGGGTATATATTAAACCCCATAGATTCACTTCACTTGGTCAACAAGATGGTGGCACTACATTTTACGCTGATCGTGTTCAGTTTCAGGGAGAAAGCCAATGAGCTATGAAGGCAAATTACTTTTGGATTTTCAAAATCATTGGGGGAATCTACGTGAACTCCTACACACCTGGAAATACTCACGAGTTACGAAACTCAAATCACAGGGATGGGATATAGAATATTATTCTCCGTGGATCTGTGAAAACAAGGACTTATCTAAAAGAGTCGAGTTACATCTTATTGACGACAAAAAAATATTAAGCAACAACCCATTTTTCATTCAGACTCTTATTCAAATCTATAAAACAGAAACCGATAAACCTTTAGGACTCTTGAACCAGAGAACAAGTAGTTTTCTTTATAGGCCGGTACAAGACGTAACCTCAAAAACGCTAGAGATTTTTGAACAGGCTCACCATCTAGTTTGCCAGAGCAAACTAAAATCCCTTTATTTGGATTTTATTCAAAAAATTATTCCATTGGAGGAGCCAGGAACTCAAAAAAGTACTGGCATCGGATTTAGTACTATCAGATCCCTTGGCGTTGTTTTTTTAAGCCTTCCAAATGTTGCTCAGGATAACCAAGCCTACGATCTTGCTATAAATCTAGCACACGAACTCGGGCATCAATGTTTATACTTTCTCCAGTTGGGTGATCAGATTATAGACCCCAATTTTAATGAGAATATTTTTTCAACTATTCGGAATGAATATAGGCCTCCAATTATGGCACTGCATGGATTAGTTGCATTAACTTTTATAAACACAATGATTGAAGAACTCCTAACAAGACGTGGTTTAAATTTTATTCAACGAAGATTTTTAGAAGAAAGAAGTAATCTGTACCGAAGGCTTTATCATACGGCTGCTATTGAATTTATAGACTGCCCCTTGACTCCTTTTGGCCAAAATCTTGTTAATGAAATTTATGAACATTCTTTAGTGATTTAGGTGAAAAAAATGAAAAACCCAGCTCCCATCTCAGTAACTCAATACTTAAACCAACAAGTGGGTATTTTAACAAAAAAGGTCTACTATGTTGGGTTTATCATTTTCTTGGGTGCTTTTATTTTAGGAACCTATTTTCACTATAATGAAAAATATAATTTTTTACTGTCTGCCATTGAGCCTTCAGTATCTCAAGCGATACCTATTGGAAATGAAGTTTTTCTAAATCAGCTCTCTGCTTCGTTGACAAAACAACCTGAAGTGGGGGCCATTACTTGGACATTTATAAATCCAACAGACGGCATGATGTCCATTGTTAGAAAGGTCTCTCACCCAAGTCTTAAAGGAAAAAAAATTGAACTTTCAACTTTTTTAATTTCTCATACAGGATTATATTACATTTGGCCGAGAAACGTTTTTAATCGTTCTGACAAAAAATTAGCCACCCTCTACATTGCCACTAAATTACCTATTCTTTTGTTTTTCTTGAGTATAGCAATACTTATAGGTTTTGTAGTCTTTTTGACTCGAAAGCTAAATAGATCTGTTATTAGTATTGGAGAAGAAATTTCAAAACCTATAGAAGAACTCTCTCATTTTATGACCGAAACAGCTCAACACCACGAAGCTATCATTACTCCTACTTCGTCTCATTTTTTAGAGTTCACCAAAAGTCGTGATACTTTTATCGAGGTATGGAATAAAAGCGAAGAGGCAAAGTCTCAGTTAGAAAAATCTGTATGGGACTCAGCCGTTGCCGAAATGGCCAGAAAAGCTCGACACGATGGATCTCAAGTCCTAATGGTCCTAGAGAGTGCTATTGACTCTAGTACCATCGAAACTGCTCCTAAAAAAACCATGCTGAGATCGGTTGAAAAAATACGCAAATTGTTTCAAGATATTCCTAAGATCAGACAACCTCACACACCTTTAGCTGTCCTCTTATCTCAAGATAAGAAAGCATTCCCTTGTCATTTATTCAGCCTTGTTAAAATATGCATTAGTGAATTTAATTCTATATTAAAACCAAATGTTTCCTTGCAACTTAAATTTGACCCACGACTAAGCACTGATTCAGTTGTCGGCCCCTTTTCTTTATTAGAGCGAGCCATAGGAAATTTACTTCACAATGCACAGCAGTCCTTTGTGGGCGCTAGTGGGAAAATTTTAATTTCTGTTGATAAAATCGGGAGTTCTGTTTCTATCTCTGTTGAAGATGATGGCTGCGGTATTTCTCCTGAAAAGCTAAAGCAAATCAAAGACGAAAAGAAATTTACCACAAAACCTGATGGATCGGGTGAAGGCCTTTCAATATGTAGAGATGCTGCAAATGCCTTTCATGGAAAATTAGAAGTGAACTCACAAGTGGGTTTTGGAACGGTCGTTTCAATAAACCTTCCACTTAATGAAGATAAAGGAATCTATTTGGACAGTTTATTTTTGGATTCAAAAAAAATTATTATTCATTTAGACGATGATGAACCGAACCACTGGATGATGCAAAAGAAATTAGAAGAGTTCAAAATTAATAATAAATTAATGGTGTTTAAAGATGCAAAAAACTGTGAAAAAACTATTGAAGATTTAAAGGTGCAAAAAACCGAATTTTTATTACTTGCCGACTATAACCTTGGTACAAATATTAAAAAAACTGGCTTAGACCTTATCAAAAAACTAGAGATACAAAAGAACTCGGTTCTTATCACAAATAGTTTTGATTCTGCTGAAGTGATTTATGAAGCCAAAAAAGAAGGCGTCAGAATTTTGCCGAAGATCTTTTTGGAAAAGTTCAAATTCCAGCAGATCAAAACTGAACCCTGTCATTCTGCTACGATTTTGGCCTGATTTAAAATGCTCTCAGATCTCGCCACTGTAGGTATCTAAAAATATAGTATTTTCAATTATTTATAAAGCATTATCTAATAATATTGAATAATACCAGATAATATAGTAGACTTAAATAAGTCCTGTGAGGTGAAATATGGGAGCTATTAAAAAATCGGCCAATATAAGTAACGATATCGCTCAAATGGTGGATAACTTTATTAAAGTAAATCCAGGTGTGAGCTTCACCCTTATCGTCAACCAGGCCCTTAAGGAGTGGCTTAAAAACCCGTCTGTCGAACTCAATAGAACTCCTGCGACTAATGAAGATGTGGATCAGTTTCTTCGCGACAACAGTGAACTTATGGATGATCTTGCCAAATAATTTATGAACGCAGTTGAGTATGGTTTAGAACAAAACGTATCGCATCTTTTTCTGTGTATCTTCGAGGAGCCAACGGGTCCGTGGGATCAGCAGCAAAACCCCACATCAAGTCACTCATTTCCTCTTTTGTAAATTTCAAAACATAGCCGTTGTTAAACAGAAAAAAATAACTGGAAACAACGGCGGTTCTTTTATTGCCCTCTAAAAAAAATTGACCCTCTGCTAATCTAAATAACATTAATCCTGCCATTTTTTCGATGGGCCAGTTCATATAACCTTGATCAAACCCACGATAAAAAATCCCCCCTAAACATCCCTCAAGCTTGTTTTTGTCCCCTATGGCATGCTGTTGTTGACATTTTGGGTCTTTGCGATGGGCATCGGCAATCACTTTCTTGTTAAAATTGATGACCTGCTCGATGGTCATTTCGATTAGTGGAAACTCCATCTTTGCATTCTCCTAAAATACTCACCAAAAGTCACCTAATAGTACCACAAAAATTGAGGTTTAAATTACCTCTTATCAAATTAGAAAAATCAATCGCTTAAAAATCATTGAGGTAGGAATTACCTCTAAAAAAATTTCTGACCATTTATAGAAAATCAAAAATCACAAGACATATCTACAATTTAAGAAAAATTCTGGTTTTGGTGTTCATCCTGCACATATCCCTACACAGAGACTTTTAACAGCGGAGGAAGTCGAATGAAAAATAAACCAATAGCAAAGGAAAGTGTTCTACATATTTTTTTTCAATTCAGTTCTTCTTTTTTAAATTTTATTTTTTGCAATCATCCTGTTGATGAGCGCATCCAACAAATTCGTAACAAGTATTACTGGAATCAATTTTAACGAAAAACAAAAGGAGAATTAAAATGCAGTATTCAGACCTTATCGAAGTTGCCGATGACTTCCAACAATGGAAAGACTTACTTTCGGCAAACGAAATCAAAAATAATGATGAACTTGCAGATCTTCTAGATGCATTCGAGCAACTTCTTACCAATCAACTTGGAGGTGACTATGTATAACCAAATGACTTATGTCCTTCCTAATTCATGGGAAGTCATTCACGACGAAATTAAAGACCGTTTAGAGCAAATATTTTCTCTCATTTCAAAAGAAGAATTGGAATCCAATAAAGATTTAAAGGAAAAAACTGAAGAAATTCTTTTAACATTGGATTCTGGGCCTAGAACATCAAACCCTAATGAAGAACAAGATCTAAATACATTCCTGGAGGTACTCGGTGAAATCAATAAAAAATACAAATATCGATAAAAAACTAATTTTATTAGTAGGTGTGTTGTCATTGGCATTGTTCACTCCTGAAATTTCACAAGCCAGTGTT
>JAGRAA010000208.1 GCA_020435185.1 Bdellovibrionales bacterium
TAAAATAGTTAGAGGTCGGAGGAGTGAAAAATATCAACATTTTTAGAAGCTAGTTTAAATAACGCACCAGGGACACCAAAGTGTGTCCGTACCTTTTAAACATTAAACCTAAATAGCATTACATCGCCATCTTTTACGATATATTCTTTACCCTCTGAGCGATACTTTCCAGCTTCTTTAATAGCTGTTTCTGATTTGTACTCAAAGAGGTCCTCACAGTGGTAGACCTCTGCTCGAATAAAACCTTTTTCAAAATCACTATGTATGACTCCTGCGGCTTGAGGGGCTTTTGTACCTTCTTTGATGGTCCAGGCTCTTACTTCTTTTTCTCCAGCAGTGAAATACGTTTGGAGCTTGAGGAGCTTGTAGGCCTCTCTAATTAATACATTCAGGCCAGGCTCTTTGGCTCCGATGGATTCTAAGAACTCTACTTTATCTTCGTCGCTCAGTTCTGATATTTCAGCTTCTAGAGAGCTGCATATGGTCAATGATCTATTGTTTTCGTCTGTGGCATACTTGGCGACCTTTTCCACGTAATCCTTAGAGTCTTCTATATTTTCGCTAACATTGCAGACATAGAGAACTGGTTTAGTAGTCAGTAGCTGCAATCCTCGAATCAAGGGAAGCTCTTCTTTTTCGAATTCTACACTTCGAGCGGGAGAGCCATTTTCTAAAGCTTTCAATATTTTCGCCAAAAGTTCGAACTCTTGAATAACCTTTTTATCTTTAGAGGCGCGGGCTAATTTTTCTTGTTTTTTTACTCTTTTATCGACGGACTCTAAGTCAGCGAGTAAGAGTTCGGTATTTATGGTTTCAATATCTCTTAAGGGATCTACGTCTCCGTTTACATGAACGACATTTGGATCATCAAAACAACGAACAACATGGACTATGGCGTCTGTTTCTCTAATATTAGCTAAAAATTGGTTGCCAAGGCCTTCACCTTTACTTGCCCCTGCGACTAAGCCGGCAATATCCACAAACTCCATCGTTGTTGGAATTATTTTTTGTGGTTTTATGAATTGAGTGATTTTTGAAATTCTTGCGTCTGGTACGGTAACCACGCCTATATTAGGGTCAATGGTACAAAAAGGGAAGTTAGCACTTTCTGCTTTTGCCTGAGTGAGAGCATTAAATAAAGAGCTTTTTCCTACGTTTGGAAGTCCCACAATACCACATTTAAGACTCATTGATTTTCCTTTTTAAAGTATTTGTTGGTTATAATTAGTCGCTGCCAGCTGAAATCCTGATTGAATATACTCGTCCAAGCTTTGATTGACCACATGTAAAATGTCAGGAATTTTGCTTTGTTCATCCTTTGAAAAGTTAGAGAGTAAATAGTCAGCGACTGACCATTTTTCATTGGGAGGTCTACTCACTCCTAACCGTAAGCGGTTGTAGTTTTTTGTTCCTAGAAGTTGACTGATGGATCGGATTCCGTTGTGTCCTCCATGCCCTCTATTGGTTTGATACTTTATGCTTCCAAAGGGGTGTTCGACTTCGTCATGAATAACCAGAAGATCACAGGCTTCGGGAGTTACATCATAGAAATTTAATAAAGAAACAATGCTTTCTCCAGAATTGTTCATATAGGTTTGTGGTTTAACCAGAATAATGGTTTCCGACCCAACTTTTCCACTGAAAATTTCTGCTTTGTGTTTATTTGCAACTTGAGAAAAATTTAAATATCTAGAGAAACTATCAACCGCCATAAAGCCGAAGTTATGGCGGGTAAGCAGATACTTTTGTCCGGGGTTGCCAAGTCCGACAATAATCTTCATGAATTAAACTACTTTTTTTCAGGAGTAGCGGGGGTGGCCTCGGTTCCGGCTTCGCTTTCTGCAGCAGGTGTTTCACTCACTTCTTCAACCACAGCCACGGTGCAAACTGTTTGGTCACCGGGAGTAAGAACTTTTAAATGAGCTGGTATTTTTAAATCAGCAACATGAAGAGATCCGTTAAGATCTACAGGCGTTACGTCAACAATAATGTTTTCAGGAATTTCTGTAGGTAAGCATTCGATTTCAAGATCACGTTTTATGGCGTTAAATACCCCACCTTCCGCGGCACCTTTAGGTTTGCCTTGGAAAACCAGCTCAACGTTAACTCTAACGACTTGTTTCATGTCGGGCGCATAGAAATCAATATGAGTGGGAACGTGAGTTTTTGGATGAAAATCGTGACTTTTCATTAAAACTTGAATTCCGTTGATGTTTTTGTCATCAGACTTAAGAGTTATAACAGAATTTTCATATCTATGTGATGAGTATTTAACGGCATCGTTTTGGCTTAAGCAAAATACAATATTTTTAACTGAAGGGCCATACACGATAGCGGGAATCATACGATCTTTACGTAAACTTCTAGAAGATCCTTTTCCGGTTGATCTTGGGTGAGCTGTAATTTCTATATTAGATTGATTTGTCATATACTCTTATCCTACGTTTTACTTTTCTTTATAAAACCAATATTTTACTAAAAAAGTACTTATATAGACTGATACCAATAAAATCAATATTAAATCAAAGATTAGTTAAAAAGAGAGGTTACAGAGGCATGGGCATGGATTCTTTTAATGGATTCTGCCACTACTGGGGCTACAGAGATAACCTCTAACTTACTACAATTACTTTGCTTTTCTTGAAGAGGAATCGTGTCTGTAACAATTACTTTTTCTATGGCGCTTTCATTTATGCGTGATATGGCGGGTCCCGACAAGAGAGCGTGAGAACATACAGCGATGACCTTTTTAGCTCCATTTTTATAGAGGCTTTCGACAGCTTGGACCAGGGTGCCCGCCGTATCAATCATGTCATCAACGATAACGGCAGTTTTGTCCTTCACGTCCCCGATAAGATGAAGAGCTTTAGCTTCATTCGGACCAGATCGTCTTTTATCAATAATTGCCATGGGAGCCTGTATACGTTTTGCAAAAGCTCGTACTCTCTCTACTCCTCCAGCATCTGGGCTAACAGCTACAACATCGTCTAATTGGCCATATTTATCTCTCCATGCCCTGGCGAGAGTGGGTATTGCAAAAAGGTGGTCTACAGGACAGTTAAAAAAGCCTTGGATTTGAGCAGAGTGTAGATCTAGAGTGACTATTCTATCTGCTCCACATGATGTTAGAATATCAGCAATGCACTTTGCAGATATTGGAGCTCTTGGAGCTACTTTTCTGTCTTGGCGAGCATAGCCAAAGTAAGGGATTACTGCTGTTATTGAATTTGCTGATGCTCTTCTTAAAGCATCAAGCATAATACAGAGTTCAATGATATTCTCGTTTACTGGTGGACAAGTGCTTTGGATGATAAAAACATCATCCCCTCGAACACTTTCGTGGATTTCCACTTGAACTTCTCCGTCGGCGAATCGGCTGATATCCGATTTACCTAACTCTATTTCAGCGCTATTAGCTACGCTTTGCGCAAAGTTTGGATTGGAGTTTCCTGTGAATAATTTTAATCCCATGAGTGCCACCCTTTAAAGATGGCTTGTTTCTAGCTTAGGAGTACATAAAAGTCTAGGTATAAAGATGTTTTGAGAAAGAGTCCGTAAGATTTTATTAAGCTTATTGACATTTTTGCGCAAGGTTAAAATAATTTTGAGTTATGGAAAACAAAATTTCAAAAGAAGGTTGGGAAGTTGTTAATATTGAAGAACGAGTGGATTCTTTCAATCAACAGACCGTGATAGATAAAATTCAAATGCTTCTTAAAAAAAACAAGGCAAAAATAGTTCTAAATATGCATCAGGTCCATTTCATTAGTTTGCCAGTTATAAAGTTTTTGTCCGAAACGGCTAAGGAGCTCAGAACTCACGAAGGGTCGTTGGCCTTAGTGGGGATCAGTGAAAAGCTAAAGCGACAGATCGGGATCTATGCTAGCTTGGATAATTTAATGTTTTGTCGCTCAGAAGAGGAAATTGACCACCTGGACCTTCGGTTAAATCAGGTTAATCAAGGGCTGGTAAGTTCAGGACCAACCTCCGAAATCATTTCTTAGGATAAATAAACTTATTGGGATCTCCGATAAATTACAAAAGGGGAACCCATGAAGTATTTATTTATTGTATTTCTGACTTTTTCGCTTGGTGTAGCTTGTTCTCACAAAGAATTGAAGGAGCAAGGCAAATCATCCAATCCATATACTCAGTGCCAAGTGGCGAAAGAGTACATAACCGCATTAGAGTTTTTACGTTCAAATAAAGAGTGGTTGGCCTCAGATAGTCAGGCTCAAGAGATTGCTTCAAAAGTTGCTCAAGGTTGTGATGGTGCAGCGAGACGTTTTATCAAGGTTTCCTCGGTTCTTATGAAAGCAGAACTGGGAACAAGAGATTCAATGAATTTGGGAGTTCAATTTGCCAATAGTACTGATCCAAAAGCAGAAACCTTTTTAGCGGTTTTCAAAATGTCTTATTTAAAGAGTCATTTAGATTTAGATTTGGTCTCCTCTGTCAAAACGGCGAAGAGTCTGTCCTTAGAATACAAATATGATGATGGTTTTGTGGCGAAAGACTTTTCAGAATTTGTTTCGTTTTGCAGTGGAGAGTCAAAGCTAGACTTGCCCAAACCTGAATGTGCTAGATTTTCTAGGCGTCTAGCGGGAGTAGGTTATAAATATAAAGAGCCTGTATATAAGCCTTTTTATAAAGCATTTGAGTTTTTAATCTCTGAAGAAGGTCCTCAGATGCCTACTCATAATGCCCTCAAATACGCTGAGAAGATCGTCAATCAAGGTCCTTTAGCAGTGAATAATTTTATCGCCGCTTTTAAATATGGAAAATCTGACAAGGGTTTAAAACTAAGTTACAAGGATGCGATAAAATTTGCTGACAATATCTCTATTGGTTCTTCTAGAGCTATTGCCAGCGAGTCTGAAAAAGGCAAAAAAACTAAATAAGGTTAGAATTGAATCTTTAGGCCAATTCCAGGGTGAAAGCTTTTGTCCGGATCTTGAAATAAAAAGCTGTAAGCAACCGGTCCATAGATTTTCTTTTTGTACTCTTGATGTTTATTATAAACGGCTTCCCAATGAGAATCGAAAAACAAGGGCAGAAGCGACACAGCGGCCGAAAAGGCAGCCAGTATTCTAGGATCTCCTTCGGAATTTTCAACCATAAAAGCCGAAGCTCCTAAGTTGGTGAGGACTGAAAAGTAAGCCATGCGGCGATGGATTCTAGCTGGTTCGGCCAGTCGTTCTTCAGCTAAACGTTCTTTTGTGAGCTGCTCTCTCTTATTGCTTCCGGCTTGTTTGGATATGGTTTTATAAGCATCTTGATAAGGAGAATAAGTCGTTTGCATATAAGCCGTGTATCCTAACCAAATGGCTCCAACCATAAGTCCAAACGAAGCCGCTTGAGAAGCGGAGGTTAGTTTTTTATCTCTTTCCAGAGTATCTCCAATTCCACTAAAAGTTGGTTGATTCGAGGTTAAAGCCAAACCGCCAACAAGCGTAGAGAGTGCCGAAACCTGTATAGGAAGATTGTAGGCATACCAGGGATGCTCTCCTGACTTTTCTTTTTGGGCTTCTATCTTTAGTCTTTCAGAAGCTCGTGGAGTGACTTCTAATTCGGGGTAAGATATTTCATCTTGACCTTGGGCCAGTAAAGGCAAGCTGAAAGAGAGAGAAAGCACAAAGGCGAGAGAAATTTTAAATATGTTGAAGTTTTTTGTCATAGTCATTGATCCTTGTTTATCGAAGATGCTCTAATATTATCTATTAAAATAGGAGAGCGTGAAAATGTCTACATGGGATTTAAAAAAAATAGTCACATTTGTATCGATAATTTTTTTCGGATTAACATTGTTATTCGAAGAAGGATATGCTGCTGGTCGAGCAGGTTCAATCGTGTCGTTTGAGAATGATGTAGAGATTTTCGTAAACCCATCAAAAACTCCTTTTTCTGGTAAAAATCAGGTTAAGTTTAATGATAAGTACTATCGATCGAAGAAAGCCAAGATCGGATATCGATTAGACTGGAAAGATGTGGTTAAAACTGGTCCTGAAGGGAAGGTAAAAATAGCATTTCAAAATGGTGATAGTATTTCTATTAGTCCTGGGACGGCCTATTTTTTAGATAATTCTTCTGCGAATCCACAAAAAACAGAGAAAAAATCTGGTGTTTTGAATTTACTATACGGGAAAGCCCGTGCGGTTATTTCAAAAAAAGGTCCAAGAAACAATTTAAAAATTAAGACTAAATCTTCTGTTGCCGGGGTCAGAGGAACGGATTTTGTGGTCAGTTATCAGCCTAAAGAGGCAAAGACTGAGCTCTTTGTTCTTCGGGGAGCCGTCGAAGTCGCGCCGACAGGAACGAAAACAAAATCGGTCACTGTTAAAAAAGGACAAGTTGCTGAGATCAAAAAAGAATCTTATGTGCAGAAGCAGCAAACGGAGAATAAAGACAGTGGCATAGAGACTCATATAGACGAGCAACCTAAAAAAATGGAAGTAAAGTCTATTACAAAAGAAAATCTGGTAGAGATTCAAAAAGACTCTCAAGTGAACGTAGATAAAGGGCAGATGAAAGACGTTCCTCAAGAGGTGGTTCAAGAAGTGAAACAGATGGAGCAGGCTTGCGCAAATGTAGTTTTAGAAGATATCAAGGCTGACGATAAAGTTCTTTACGAAAAAATTATGCAGGAGAAAGAAAGTAAAAAAATAGATATAATGAGTGCAGACACTTTAAATTCTGTGGTGGTTGGTAAACTTTTTAAAGAAGCGCCCAAAGCCAAGGTGAAGCACAAAATGCAAGAATCAGACATGAAAGACTTGGTCGATGAAGACGTCTATAAAAAATATTTTAAATATGAATAAAATGCCAAATTAGTAATAAACTAGGGCACCAAAACTTCAGCTAATTTTTTTATAGCTTGGGAGCGGTGGGAAACTTTATTTTTAAAGGCTAACCCTAGCTCAGAAAAAGTTTTCTCTTCTCCTTGTGGAATGAAGCAGAAGTCGTAACCAAACCCCTCTCCTGACTTTAATTTTTCTGAAATTCTCCCCTGTATTTCTCCTTCAACGACGAACTCTTTTCCCTCGGGAGAGATGGCCACCATTACACAAATGAACCTTGCTTCCCTCTTTAGGGGACTTCTTATTTTTAGCATTTTCAAAAGTTTTGCATTGTTTTCGTCGTCCGAGGCATTATCGCCGGCATATCTGGCGGAGTGAATCCCCGGAAGATTATTCAATCCGAAAACCTCTAAACCTGAATCTTCAGAAACAACCCATTCTTTATTTTTTACGCTGTGAAGAGCTCGAGCCTTTATCTGGGCATTTTCTAAAAAACTGTTTCCCGTTTCGGGAGGAGGATAAAATGCCGCGAGTTCGTTTTGGGCGTGGATATCAATACCCTTATCCATCAAAATAGATTTGAATTCTCTAATTTTTCCTTTATTGCCGGAGGCAATCCATAATTCCATTTTAACCTCTTAATAGCTATCAAAAGCTTCTTTTTGAATATTAAAAATTTGATGACAACCTAGTTTTGCTAAGTTCACCATTTCGGCGAGTTGGTCACTCGAGAAGGCCTGACCCTCTGCCGTTCCTTGAATTTCAATGAATCGATCGTCGTTAGTAAGAACAAAGTTCATGTCGGTTTCTATATTAGAGTCTTCGTCGTAATTAAGATCGAGAAGTGGCTTTTCGTATCCAATCCCTACACTTATCGCTGCGATCTGGTGCTCAATAGGGTTTTCAGTGAGAATTCCTTTTTTAAGCAAAAAATTTATAGCCAGCTGAAGAGCAACAAACCCTCCGTTAATGGCAGCCGTTCTGGTTCCGCCGTCAGCTTGAATAACGTCACAATCTATGTATATCTGCCTTTCGCCCAATTTTCTTAAGTCTAAAGCGGCTCTTAAGCTTCGACCAATTAGGCGTGAAATTTCTTGAGATCGACCACTGTTTGTCGCTTTATCTCGTTTTATTCTTGTGTGTGTAGATCGAGGAAGCATGGAGTACTCTGCACTTAACCACCCAGCTCCAGACCCTTGCATCCATTTAGGAACCCCTTCATCAATAGTTGCCGTGCATATAACTTGAGTATTTCCCATTTTTACTAAAACGCTTCCTTCAGCATATTCAGTGAAATCAGTAGTAAATTGTATGGGTCTTAGTTGGTCGTGATTCCGGCCATCAGTTCTCATAGAGCCTCTCTTTTTGTTAGGCTTCAATATAGTTGTGAACGGATTGTTTTGTTAAGTGTTTTTTTATATTCACGTAAGGCGGTATATATTCCGAGGGCGATTTTGTTTTGATAATTATTATTGGAGAGAAGTCGAGCTTCTTTAGGATTCGATAAAAAGCCTATCTCAATAAGCAAAGCGGGCACGTTGATATTTGTAATGACATAAAATGGGGCATGCTTAATGCTATACTTTTTGGATTTTCGGATTCCAGGCCAGTTTTGAACCATGAGTTTAGCCAAGGAGGAGCTGGTTTTTATAGTATGAAAGCGGTTTAGGTCATGGAGTATATTTTTTATATTTATATCTAAAGACTCGTAGTCTTTCACAAAGGCCAGTGGCCAATTTTTTATTCTAGATTGATCATCGTCCTCATTGTTTTCTTTGTAAGCAAGAAAAAGAGACTCTTCTTCAGGGGGCAGTTGATTCTGAATATAGAACTCAGCGCCTTTAGCATTTGGGTTTGTCGAGGAATTTACATGAAGACTGATGAAAAGATCGGCATACATTTTTCTTGCCTGTTCAGCTCTGCTAAATAAAGAGACCGATGAGTTATTGGTTCTCGTCATTTCGACATGAAAGAGATCATCCTTTTTTAATAGATGGAGTAACTTTTGAGTGACTTGTAGGGTGATCACAGATTCTCGGACACCATTTTTTTGAGCTCCGTGGTCAGATCCTCCATGGCCTGGATCCAGCAATATCTTTAATGGGGCCGCATTTAGGGTATTTAAAAGACTGAAAACGAAAATAATTATTAAAGACTTGAACATAGTTTATTTTAAAAAAAAATATCTGGAAAAGCCTTTCAATCTGATTTTTTTAATAAAATATGAGCTTAAGTCTGAAGATTAGATAAAAAAAATGACGACCTGGATGTTTTAGGGGGGGCCAGGCCGCCAAGGGGGATACCTAGACATAAGCAATGCTTGTGCCAAAAAATAGAAGCTTTAAGTGCTCTGTATTTGAGATAAGGGATGGGGTGAAGGGGGCTTCCGTTAAAATTACAATCGTTACTGGAAATATTCATCGCTAAACTTTAAAGACAATCATACGTGTAGATTTAACTAATTGTTTTAATTATATTTTTAAGAATTTAAAAAAAAATAAAGGGATAAAACTCAAGACAGTTCCCATTTGGGTTTATTTGATGAAAATTTTATATACAAAAAAATGGTCATAATAATTTAGCGTATGCGTCAAATGATCAATCGCATCCTTTTCTCTAAAAACATTTCCCAGACTGACCGATGTATTAGTTAGAGGGAGTACAGCTATGTTGAATTCACATTTGAGAACGGCTTTGTTAATTATTTTTAGTATTATTTTATTTCAGAGTAGACCAGTTTGGGCTGACTTAGAGGAAGTTGAGGTTGAGCTTGAGAATTCTCAATCGGATTCGGAAGCAGCCATTCAAGAAGCTAAAGATGCTCAAGAAAGAAAAAAAGAAGAAGAAGTGCGAGCAAAGGAGCTGGAGCGCGAGATGAAAAATAAAATTGCTCAGGCGAGAGCGAAAGAAAGAGATGCAAAAGCTGAAATCAAAGTGGCCGATCAAAAAATTCAAGAGGCAAAGAAAAAGCAAGGTCTTCATAAAGGTGAAATAGAAGTCGCTGAAAAGCGTATTAAGGTTTCAGAGCAACAAATGGAAGCTGCGCGAAAGAATCAAGAAAATGAAGAGCAACAGGCAGAGTCTCTTAGAAAACAATTAGAAGAAAAAAGAGACTTATTGGAGTCTAAAGTA
>JAGRAA010000006.1 GCA_020435185.1 Bdellovibrionales bacterium
ATACCGATATTTACTGGGCGAGAAGCCGGGTTTTAGAGTATTTAAGTCAAATATCTTCACAACTTCCAGAAAATGCTAAACCCGAACTTGGACCTGATGCGACTGGTGTGGGTTGGGTCTATCAATACGCCCTTAAAGACACATCAGGAAAGCATACCCTTGCTGATCTAAGATCATTCCAAGACTGGTTTTTGCGCTATCAAATACAGGCCGTACCAGGAGTGTCTGAGGTTGCCTCCTTCGGAGGGTTTGAAAATCAGTACCAAGTGCAAGTGAATCCAGAATCTCTTCGGGCCTATAACATACCCTTAACGAAAGTCAGCGAAGCCATAAGGCAAGGCAACTCCGAAACTGGGGCTAGAGTTATTGAATACTCAGGCACTGAATACATGGTTCGCCTTAAGGGGTATGCAAAGAATCGGCAAGATATAGAAAATATCGTTATTGGCGTAAATAAAAGTGGGGTCCCCATTTATGTAAAGAATATTGCCCGCGTCACTAAAGGACCAGAGATGAGGAGAGGTGTTGCTGACCTTAATGGCATGGGGGACACAGTTGGTGGAATTGTTGTCATGCGATTTGGAGAGAACGCAAATCGAGTCATTGAGAGAGTGGAGAAAAAGTTAGAAGATCTCAACGCTTCACTTCCCGATGGAGTTGAAATTGTTGAAACTTACAACCGCAGTGATCTCATTGAGCGCTCTATTCAAACTCTCACTCACGAACTAACGCTTGAAATGATTGTCGTCGCTTTGGTCATTATTATTTTCCTATTACATATTCCCAGCGCACTTGTACCGATTATTACCTTACCTACAGCAGTAGTGATCTCTTTTATTCTCATGTATTTGATGGATGTATCAGCCAACATAATGTCATTGGGAGGAATCGCCATTGCAATCGGAGCTATGGTGGATGCCGCCATAGT
This sequence comes from Bdellovibrionales bacterium, assembly GCA_020435185.1. Taxonomy (GTDB): domain Bacteria; phylum Bdellovibrionota; class Bdellovibrionia; order Bdellovibrionales; family UBA1609; genus JAGRAA01. The sequence continues at coordinate 929 of JAGRAA010000006.1, forward strand.
GGTTGTTGAAAATTGTCACAAAAAAATGGAGGAATGGAAACAGTCTGGCGGGAAAGCCTCGATGGATGAAGTTATCATCTCGGCAATCAAAGAAGTTGGTCCAGCTAGTTTTTACTCATTACTTGTCATTGCAGTTTCCTTCCTGCCTATTTTTGCACTGGAGGCTCAGGAAGGCCGACTCTTCAAACCGCTGGCTTACACTAAAACTTTGGCTATGCTTGTGGCCTCGCTCTTATCAATTACTCTCGTTCCTGCTCTTCTCATTATCTTTACGAAAAAGAGAGAGTTTAAAAAAGGTCCAACTTGGTGGACAAAGTTCATGAATTTTGTGTTTGCTTCAAAAATGAAGCACGAAGACGAACACCCAATCAGTCGTTTTTTGTTCAAGATATATGGTCCTGCGGTGGACTGGGTTGTTGACCACAGGAGAAAAGTTATTGCTGGTGCTGTGGCACTTATGCTCGCAACGATCCCCATTTACTTCAAGCTCGGTTCTGAGTTTATGCCTCCGCTGAATGAAGGAACTATATTATATATGCCAACTACAATGCCTGGCATCTCGGTGACAGAAGCCCAGAACCTTCTGCAAAAGCAAGATGAGATCTTAAAGAGTTTTCCTGAAGTTTTAAGTGTTCACGGGAAGGCAGGAAAAGCAAATACAGCCACTGACCCCGCTCCTTTATCAATGATGGAGACTGTCGTCGTGCTAAAGGATCAACGGGAGTGGCGTAAAATGGATCGTTGGTATTCTAGTTTACCGGAGTTTTTACATTGGCCCTTTGAGTGGATATCTCCAAGCTATATGAGTTGGGATGAACTCATACGAGATATGAATACAAAGATGAGTTTTCCTGGTGTCACAAATGCTTGGACTCTTCCCATTAAGGGAAGAATTGACATGTTAACAACGGGAATCAGAACTCCAATCGGTATCAAGATTTCAGGGGGAGACCTCAAAAAAATTGAACAAATCGGACTACAAATTGAAAAAATAATTAGTGAAGTTGATGGAACTCGTAGTGTATTTGCGGAACGAGTTACAGGTGGATTCTTTTTTGATTTTAATTTTAATCGTGAAGCTTTAGCCCGGCATGGAATCTCCATTCAGCAAGCTCAAAATTCCTTAGCGACAGCCTTAGGGGGCCGTAATGTTACGACCACAGTTGAAGGGCGTGAGCGTTACTCTGTGAATATCCGCTATGCTAGGGCATTTAGGCAAAATAAAGAACATATTCGCAGAATTTTGATCGACTCCCCGAAAGGCTATCAGGTTCCACTTAGTGAAGTGGCCAACATTCAAATGCTTAATGGGCCAGGAATGATTAGAAACGACAATGGCTTACTGACTGGATATGTTTATGTTGACTTAGAAAGCTCGGATGTTGGTGGATATGTCAAACGAGCTAAAGAGGCGGTTCAGCAAAAACTTGATTTACCCTCAGGCTATTCACTGAGTTGGAGCGGGCAATATAAAAGTATGGAGAGGGTCAAAGAAAAACTCAAAGTTGTCCTCCCAATTACTCTTCTCATTGTAATCGTACTTATATTTCTTAATACAGGCTCGGCCATGAAAACGTCTATTGTTTTGCTTGCCATTCCTTTTTCGGCCATTGGAGCCATATGGCTACTTTATATTTTAGGCTACAACATGAGTATCGCAGTGTGGGTAGGACTTATCGCACTTCTAGGTGTTGATGCCGAGACAGCTATTTATATGTTGCTCTATCTCGACTTGGCTTATGAGAAGAAAAAAAAGGATGGAAAATTAAATTCGTTTTCAGACCTGAAAGAAGCCATCCATTATGGTGCCGTAAAACGTATTCGTCCAAAGATGATGACAGTGCTTACAACTTTTATGGCTCTACTTCCAATCATGATGGCTAGTACCGCCAGTAGTGGTGCTGATGTCATGAAGAGAATGGCTGCCCCTATGGTCGGAGGAATATTTACTTCCTTCTTGCTAGAGCTTTTGGTTTACCCTGCCATTTTTGCTCTATGGAAAGAACGTTCTCTCAAGAACAATGAAAGGAGTGCAGCATGATAATTTCAAAGCAAACCCTTTACATGGCATTTGCGATGAGCTGCTTCATTAATTTGAACGCCTCTGCTCATAAAGGCGAGGACCACTCAAAGCTAAAAAAGGCACCAGATAGTTCAGTTACCTCTGAAAAGCTATTGGAGGAAATCAATGAAAGTTACACTTCTAAAATTAAGCCTATTTTTAAATCCAAGTGTCTTGATTGCCACGGGAGCAACAACCATATGCCTTGGTATCACTCACTTCCCGGAGTGAAGCAAATGATGAATCATGATATTGAAGAAGCCAAAGAGCATATGGATATGACAAAAGGATTTCCATTTGCAGGACACGGAACACCCAAAGAAGACTTAGAAGCACTTAAGGAAACCGTAAAATTGAGTTCCATGCCCCCTTGGCAGTATAAATTAATGCACTGGGATTCCGGCCTTACAAGTGAAGAAAAGAAAATTGTAAATCAATGGATTAACGAAAGTTTAAATAAACTAAGTAATGGAGGTAACAAATGAAAACATTAGCATTATTTTTATCAATGATCGGATTATCATCATTCGCTCATGCGGGCCAAACTCACAATGTTGAAGTCACGCAAAAAGGGTTTGAACCGTCGAGAATCGAGGTAAAAGCTGGAGAAGAGGTAACACTGAATATTACCAGAAAAGTGAAAGTAACCTGTGCGAAAAAGGTAACTGTACCTTCTGAGAAAATCGAAAAGGACCTGCCCCTAAACAAAGTTGTTTCAGTGACATTCACGCCTTCAAAGAAAGGTGAGATTAAGTTCGGATGCGCAATGAAGCAAATGCTCGGAGGAGTGATTGTCGTAAATTAGGCTTTAATCTTCGAAATTTGGAGTTAAAATTTGAAAATTCGAGTTTTAGTTAGAAAATTTCATAAATGGCTCGCTCTGATCGTTGGCATTCAAGTTTTATTATGGACTGCTAGTGGTCTATTTATGAGCTTTGTTCCAATTGAAAAAATTAGAAGTGAGCATTTAGCCAAAAAGCCTAAAACTTTGCTTATTGAACCTTCCAAACCTTATTTATCTATTGGAGAAATATTAAAAAAATCCAATGCTAAAAGCCCTGTGGAGATAAATTTAACGGGGCTTTCACAAAAATATGTTTATGAGGTTAAGCATAAGGATGAGACGGAGCTTTTTGATGCAATTACTGGCGAAAAATTAAGTCCTATTGACAAAGAGTTAGCTGCCGAAATTGCAATGTCTCATTTTTCAGGAGAATCCAAAGTTAAAAGAGCTTATTTAATTGAAAAGCCAGTTATTGAATTTAGAGGCAAATTACCTGTTTGGAGGATCGACTTTAACAATGAAGAAGGAACTTCGTTTTATATTTCTCCTGAAAACGGGAAACTCTTAGGTAGAAGAAGCTCTCTCTGGAGAATTTATGATTTTATGTGGATGCTTCACATAATGGATTACGAAGAAAGAGAAAACTTTAATCATTGGTGGCTTGTACTTGCTGCGTTTCTCGCTGTTTCTATGAGTTTCTCAGGACTTTGGCTAATAGCCTATTCTTTTCGCAAGCGTGACTTTAATTTTTTGAAGGGAGGTCACTAACAATTACTCAACATATTTTCAAAATTCGATCCCCTGGGAATCGGCACTTCGGAAAATTTGCATTACTTCGGTGAGCTTATCTTCCATTTCGGAATCCCGCTTACTTTGAATCGCTTCTGAAACACAAAATTCAAGGTGGGATTCTAGCAGAGCGGATTCGATTCCAAATAGGGCTTTCCTGGTGGCGCGAACTTGCTGGATAATGTCAGGACAATAGCGACGCTCTTCAATCATTTTTTTAATACCCGCCAATTGTCCCTCGACACGATTCAGTTTAGGAAGCTGCCTGTTGTGATCGGGGTTATGGGATTTTGCAGCACTAGATATGGTCTTTTTAGCTCCACGTTTTTGAGACTTTTTGGCCATTGGTTCTCCTTATTCAGACGCTTTATTAAACACTAGATTTTCTATTTAGAAAATCTAAAAAACACAAAGGCTTTACTTTACATTGACAGGAAAACCTCAATATACTATACCCCAGTATATTGAGGTTATAAAATTTAGGATAATTATGAGCACTACAGAACACGAAAACCATTCTTGTTGCCATCACGACCATAGCAAAATGTCGCATGTTAAGCCGACAGCAAAGGAAGATCCAAAAGCTATTTATACTTGCCCAATGCACCCAGAGGTTAGGCAAATTGGTCCTGGGAGCTGCCCAAAGTGTGGAATGGCTTTGGAACCTCTTATAGCAGACGATTCAGAAAATGAAGAACTCAAAGATATGACGAGGCGTTTTTGGTTTGCTGCGGTTCTTACTCTGCCAATTGTGACAGTCGTTATGGGAGACATGATTCCAGGTAAGCCTATTTCCGGCATCATACCTCCAAGTGTTAGGGTGTGGCTTGAATTGATTTTAGCAACTCCTGTATGCCTTTGGTCAGCATGGCCTTTTTATACAAGGGCCATTGATTCTATTAAGCGAAAAAGCCTTAACATGTTTACTCTCATTGGGCTGGGGGTTAGTGTTGCCTACATCTATAGTTTAATTGCCACTCTCTTCCCCAATATTTTTCCAAACTCATTTAGATCTGCCGATGGTCACGTCGCGGTCTATTTTGAAGCGGCAGGGGTGATTGTAACACTCATTCTTTTGGGCCAGGTTCTAGAGCTAAAAGCCAGAAACCAAACAAGTGCAGCCATTAAAAAACTCCTTGGTCTGGCTGCAAAAACGGCAAGAAGAATTAGCGATGATGGGAAAGAAGAAGATGTTCCTTTAGAGGATGTCCAAATTGGTGACAAACTTAGAGTTAGACCAGGAGAAAAAATCCCCGTAGACGGAATTGTTTTAGAGGGTTCTAGCTCTGTTGACGAGTCAATGATTACAGGTGAGCCGATACCTGTTGAAAAACATATGAGTGATAAAGTTGTTGGTGCAACCGTGAACGGTACGGGTTCTTTGTTAATGAGAGCTGAAAAGGTTGGTGCTGATACATTACTTTCAAGAATCGTTCACATGGTAGCCGAAGCTCAAAGAAGTAAAGCTCCCATTCAAAAATTAGCGGACGTAGTTTCCGGTTACTTTGTTCCAATTGTTGTCTTGGTAGCCATTGTTACCTTTATTGTTTGGTCAATCTTTGGCCCCGCTCCTGCGATGGCCTACGCAATGATTAATGCCGTTGCTGTTCTCATAATTGCCTGCCCTTGCGCCCTGGGTTTAGCTACACCCATGTCAATAATGGTTGCCACCGGAAGAGCTGCAACAATGGGTGTGCTTTTTAAAAATGCTGAAGCCATAGAGATTATGAGAAAGGTCACAACCATAGTCGTAGACAAAACTGGAACTCTTACAGAGGGAAAGCCAAAGCTCGTCATGGTTACACCATTAGGAGAGCACTCTGAAGCTGATTTACTTAAGTTCTCCGCCACGCTTGAAAAAGGCAGTGAGCATCCATTGGCGGCAGCAATTGTTAAGGGCGCTGAAGAAAAAGGAGTCAAATTAGCGAGTATTTCTGATTTTAACTCTGTTACTGGAAAGGGCGTCAAAGGAACCATAGACGGAAAGTCTGTAGCCCTTGGTAATAAGGCAATGATGGAGGACTTCAAAGTAAATTTTGGAGATGCTTATCAACAGGCTGAAAAATTTAGAGCTGAAGGCCAAACTGTCATGTTCTTAGCTATCGATAATAAACCAGCAGGACTCATCGGAGTTGCTGACCCAATTAAAGAGAGTACGCCAGAGGCCATCAAATCTCTTCACGATGAAGGAATCAAAGTCGTAATGCTTACGGGGGATAGTCGAACCACTGGTGAGGCTGTAGCAAAGAAACTTAATATCGACAAAGTGATCGCAGAAGTTTTGCCTGAACAAAAAGTTGAAGAGGTCACCAAATTACAAGGGCAAGGCGAGATTGTCGCAATGGCAGGGGATGGAATCAATGATGCTCCCGCTTTAGCAAAGGCCCATGTTGGTGTTGCTATGGGCACTGGTACTGATGTGGCTATGGAAAGTGCCGGAGTCACTTTGGTAAAGGGTGATTTGAGGGGCATTGTGCGAGCACGAAAATTAAGCCATGCCACTATGAGTAATATTAAGCAAAATCTATTTTTTGCCTTTTTTTACAACGCCGCCGGAGTGCCAATCGCAGCAGGTATTCTCTATCCATTCTTTGGAATCCTTTTAAGCCCAATGATTGCCGCAGCAGCCATGAGCTTCAGTTCAATTTCAGTCATTGCAAACTCACTTCGGCTAAAGACAAGGAGCATATGATATGGAGAATATGAATCATCAACACCATAAGATGAAAACCAAAAACGCCTTTTGGAAAAACCCATTAGTATGGGTTTGTTTAGCAGCTATAGGTTATTGGGTTTATACTTATCATCTTGAACATGCACTTGGGTTTCTACCTTATGCAATTCTTCTTCTTTGTCCACTAATGCATATATTTATGCATGGGGGACACCATCATGAAAATCATCAGCATGAAGAAAATAAGGAGGACAAGTAATATGCATGGCGAATCACAATCTGCTTATGGATTATGGACACTGGTAATTTTAAACTCAGCCATCTTTATAATTTTTGCTTTTAGTTTTACTAAGCCGAAATCAAAAACAGACTGGCGCTCCCTAGGGGCATTTTCTGCCTTTATTCTTGCTTTGTTTACTGAAATGTATGGCTTTCCTCTGACAATCTACTTTTTGTCTGGTTGGCTAAGCGAAAAATTCCCAGGACTAAATATTTTTTCACATGAAAGTGGGCATTTATGGGCTGCCTTTTTGGACTCAAAAATTGACCCCCATTTTCACCCTATTCATTTGGCAGCAAACTTATTTATTGTATTGGGATTCATCTTACTTTCTTCTGGGTGGAGAGTTCTTCATGCGGCACAAGTCAATCACACTCTGGCGACACAAGGACTTTATTCTAAAGTACGCCATCCGCAATATGTTGGCTTTGTGGCCATAATGTTTGGCTTTCTACTCATGTGGCCAACTCTTCTTACCTTATTCATGTTTCCAATATTACTTTATATGTATCACGGACTAGGAAAGCATGAAGAGAAATTGATGATTGAGGAGTTTGGGCAAGAGTATTTGGACTACAAAAAACGAGTCCCAGCCTATATTCCCAAATGGGCCTCCCTCTTTCAAGAAAAGGAGGCATAAGTGCATCATGGTGAAGATATGAACGCATGGCACATGATTACGGGTCCACATGCAATATGGTGGATACTCGGCGTTGTTGCCGTAGCAGTAGTTGTATTTTTAGTTTTAAAGAAAAACAAAGGAGATCAGTGATGGTATTTTTAGGAGATATTGCATTTTATATGGCGACATTAGTTTTTGCTGTTGGAGTATGGATGATCCACCATTCGAAACACCACGATACAGGAAAAGAATGTCGGCTGCTAAAGACAGGCGGCTACATCGTTACCGTTATTTCTATTTTGGGTATGCTCTGCACGGGGTACTATTGGATGAAATATTACTCACAAGATGCCTACAAAAAGCCATTTCCCCACCATGAGATGATGAGCATGAATGGAATGATGGGCAAGGGTGGAATGATGAATATGATGGGTAAAGGCAACATGATGGGAAATATGAGTGGCTGTATGTCTCAAATGCAGGGAAAAATGATGGACCCTGAAATGATGGCCAAAATGAAAGGCTGCATGATGCAGGGAATGGGCAACATGAATGATGGTGCTAAAGAGATGAGTAAAGAAGAGCACGAGTCACATCACTAAGACAATTTTGATGTAACGGCAAAAGGCGGATTTATGAGAATATCTTTCTTAGGAGGAGCAGGGACTGTCACTGGCTCTAAGTATCTTGTAGAAGATGAAAGTCTTGATGGTCCCATCCTTTTAGATTGCGGATTATTTCAGGGCCTAAAGAATTTGAGGTTGAAAAATCGTGATCCTTTATCAGTTGATCCTACGAAACTTTCTGCCGTTATATTAACCCACGCCCACTTAGACCATAGTGGCTATCTTCCCCTTCTTGTCAAAAATGGGTTTAAAGGGCCAATTTACTGTAGTGACGCTACTTTTGAATTGTGTAAAATCTTATTGCCTGACTCCGGTTACCTTCAAGAAGAAGAAGCAAGGTATGCAAACAAGAGAAGATTTTCAAAACACAACCCGGCACTGCCCCTTTATACCCAAGAGGATGCCGAAAAATCTTTGTCAGTCTTCAAGCCGGTAAAAAGACATAACAAGATTAAACTTGGTTCAAATGCCTCTTTCGAACTATTTAATGCTGGACACATTTTAGGTTCATCTTTTGTAAGAATTCAGATTAATGGGAAATTAATCATATTCTCGGGCGATCTTGGAAGGCCTAATGACTCTGTTATGAAGGCCCCAGAAGATTTAGTCGATTGTGATTACCTTGTCGTTGAATCTACCTATGGAAATCGAAAGCACGACAACTCAAATCCAATAGGATTACTTGCTGAGTTAGCACAAGATGCTTGGAAGAATAAGGCAGTAATTGTTATTCCAGCCTTTGCTGTGGGACGAGCGCAAACTCTTTTACATTTATTTGCTGACTTAAAAAATAAAGGACAAATCCCCAACATTCCAATTTATTTAAATAGTCCAATGGCAACAAATGTAACCAAAGTGTTTTGCGACTTCCAAGACGACCATCGTTTAAATGAGCAGCAATGCCACGAAGCCTGTGAAGTGGCTAAATACATTCGTTCACCAGAGGAGAGCAAAGATCTTAACACCAGGTCAGGACCGATGATTATTATTTCTGCTAGTGGTATGGCGACAGGAGGTCGAGTGATTCATCATCTGAAAGCTTTTGTTGAAAACCCGAAAAATATAATTCTATTTGCAGGGTTTCAGGCTGCTGGAACCAGAGGGGCTTCAATGATGGCTGGTGCTGAAGAAATTAAAATTCATGGTCAATACTTTAGGGTAAAAGCAAGAATAGTAAATATAGACTCATTCTCCGCACATGCTGACTACAGTGAAATTCTAAATTGGTTGGACTCAGCGAAGAAAGCACCAATGAAAGTCTTTGTGACCCACGGTGAAGCATCAGCTTCTGATAGTCTACGTCAAAAAATTGAAGAAAAGTTTAATTGGAATGTAGAAGTTCCATTTTTAGGTGAATCCAAGGAGCTTTCATGAATTCAAAATTTCATGACCAAAATCCTTGGGGAAAAGGAATTCATGATTGTGAGTGCAAGCAACTTGCACATAGCCCTAAACTGATTGTTCTCACTGGGGGTCCAAGTGCTGGTAAAACAGCAGTCTTAGAAATGGTTTTAAAAACATTTTGCCCCCATGTCACTGTGATTCCCGAGGCTGCCGGAATTGTATTCGGGGGTGGCTTTTTTCGCAGAGAAACTTTACCGGCCAAAAAAGGGGCTCAAAGGGCAATTTTTAAAGTTCAAAGAGAATTAGAGCAAATTATATTGGAAGAAAAGGAAGCCGCCGTGGCAATTTGTGATCGCGGTACGGTAGATGGATTGGCCTATTGGCCCGAGTCTGAAGATGGATTTTGGCAGGAGCTGCAAACTTCAAAAGAAACTGAATTTGGAAGATATGAAGCCGTCATTCACTTGCGAACTCCTGATCTTACTCAAGGATACAACCTAGACAACCCCGTTAGAATTGAGTCAGCTCAAGAAGCTTTGAAAATTGATAGTAAATTGATGGAAGCTTGGTCAGGTCACCCCAATGTTTTCACAATTGAATCTCAAGATGATTTTTTGTCAAAAGCACAAAAGGCATTAGAGGCAATTCAAAGCTTTCTACCAAACTGTTGTCAGAAAACTAAGGTAGATGTAAGGTAATTTCATTTTTCATTCGTAGCTGACAATGCGCAACATATGTGTATTCTGATTATACAGCTAACATGATTAAGGAACGAATCAAGTTGAATAATTTCGTTTTTTTGATAGATTACT
>JAGRAA010000209.1 GCA_020435185.1 Bdellovibrionales bacterium
TCTCTGTATTCTTTCACAAAGTAACTGCGAATAAACCCTCTAATTGTGGGGTGAAGAGCCGAGATGAGCGAAGCCACGCAGATGGCTAAAGAAATCAGGCTTAAGGTGTTTTCCTTCCATTTGAAGCCCTCTGGGTTTCTTGTAGAATGAGATTTGATAGATTCTGTAAACATATTTCTATTTTATGCAATCAACAGGCCAGGAGCAAAGCTAAAAAAATAGAGCTAAATTATAGAGTTATCAGAGATTTTCGAGGCCACCTTTGGTAAGAACTGCCGTGTTCGGTCAGTGACCACATAAGTATATGATATTATTTATTAAAATTAGCTGTTTAAACAGTGTTCAGGGGTATGATAGAGTGAGCAGTTTAAATATTCGAGTTAATTTTTTTTGGGAGTAGTGAAATGGAGTTGGGCTGGGAGAGTTTTTTAGGGCTTTTGCAAAAACGTCGATCCATTAGAAAATTCAAACATCAAGAGGTTGATCAGAGTTTGATTGAGAAAATCTTAGAAGCGGGAATGTTAGCCCCTTCTGGTAAGAATCGACAAAATTGGAGATTCTTTGTGGTTCAAGGGCAAAAACGAAATGAGTATTTAAAATATTCTCAAAAAACTTGGATCAATATCAAAGACATTCTTAAGGATCGATTGAAGCCCAGTTTATACGAGTTTACGGAGAGGTTTTTTTACACTTTGGGAGATGCTCCAGTATTGATTTTTTGCTACTCGCAAAATTCGCCAGATGAAAAATACCTTACTAGTATTGGTAGTGTGTATATGGCTGTGGAAAACATCAATTTAGCATGTGTTTCTTTAGGATTGGGTTGTTGCACGATGGGAGCGCCACTTGAAATTAAAGCAGAAGTGGATCAATTTTTAGGAGTAGATCAGCGGGAAGATTACAAAGCAGGGGAGTTACAACTCCTTTGTGGGCTAGCCGTAGGTTGGCCAGATCATTCGCCGCCAATGGCTCCACGGCAAACAGAAGATCGCATTCATTGGCTAAATGAATAAACCAGTTTTAAAATATTAAACGGAGGAGTAGGCAAAGCTTAAATTGCGGCCTGTTTTTCCGTCTCGTCGATAGGAGTTGTAGGTTTTGTCTTTAAAGGTGCTTTGTGGAGTGATGAAAATATTTTTTTCAGGTATTTCTAAAGCGAGAAATTGTTGTAGTGCTAAGTAGGAGAGATCAACATACCTTTTATTGCGGTTAGGATGTGTGTTTTTAAAGACTTTGGATTTATGCTTTCGAAATCCTTCTTTTATACCACTAAGGCTATTAAAGAGCTCCATCCCAACGTTTACGTCGACTTCAAAATCATCGTTTCGAATATGAGGACCAACAAGAACACAGAGGCTATTTGGAGAAATTTTATACTCATGAATAAATCGTGCTAAATTTAGAATTATCTTGTCTTTCAATCCTCTCCATCCTGCATGCAGAGCGAATATAAAATCTTGATTAAAAACAAAAATAGGTAAACAGTCTGCCGTTACAATGGCTAAAGCGATATTGTCTTTGGTGGTGAAGTGGCCATCAGCTTCTACATTGTTTACCACAGTGGATTCTATAATTTTAGGACTGTGTATTTGTTTTAAGTATCGAAATTCAAGATTATTTTCTTCAAAGTTATCTTCCAAATTTTTATTACCAAAAATAATGTGCACTGACTTGTCTGTAAAAGGAAAGATAAACTCTTCTCCAAGACTCATATTGTTTAATGTTATTTCTTTTGTGCGATAATTCACTTTAACTCCTTAATAAAATCAACCATATCTGCCGGCCAGTCCGTTTTAAAAAGAAGTCTCTCTTTGGAAGTGGGGTGAGTAAACCCCAACTCTGCAGCATGTAAAGCAATGCGATTTAGGTTTTTTATTTGTGTACGCAACTTTACGGATTTTAAATTTTTAGATCGAGAAAAATTTCCATAAGTATTGTCGCCAA
>JAGRAA010000210.1 GCA_020435185.1 Bdellovibrionales bacterium
CCAAAGTACTGACCAGGATAACGCCTTATCATTTCTCGAAAACAAGCCGCCTCTATAGAGTCTCCCTTGTCCGTTTGTAGCACCTGACAATTTTGTTTTGCTAAATCTGTGAAATAATCTCCGCCATTAACTCCAGAAATAGCATAGCTTATGTATTCAATGGCTTCTTCTAACTGAATAATTCCATCCCCGTCGCTTCTAGGCATAAATAAAGCGCTCAACTTATATATAGAACCACTAAACTCTTCAGGAGATTCTCCCTCGTCAGCAAGCCCAATCCCAATGGCAATCTCTTTAAAATCGGTATACGCCGTTCCCAATTCTTCAGGAGTTAAACCCACTAAATTATTTCTTCGATCAATATTTGTGGCGTAAGCCTTTACTATCAGTCGAGCAATGACTCGTTGCCAATTTAGCACAAACAAACTTTCAGCGTTATACTCGGGCTGAGGCTCTTTAGGGTCTAATCGAAATCGACTTAAATCGTCCAAAACCAAGTGTATTGGACCAAACATAATTCGTCGCATTTCATCTTCAGGGGAACCAAAATCTACTTTACTCATCGAGAAGTGATCGTTTAGGAGAAAGAGCTCCTGAGTAGATTTATTATCAGAAATTAACGCATTCCCGGTATATTCATTTATAAATACTTGGGCCTGATGCCAATGATTAAACTCGTAGAGTACACTTCGCAACACCTCAACATCTAAACCGGGATCCTTATGAAGCCTTCTCTCTTCTGGAGTAAATACCTTTTCTACCAGAGAATACCATGTAGACTTCACCGCCGCCAAATGAAGCCCTAACGGCCAAGTGATAATATTGTCAAGCTCATCAAAAATGCCATCTATTTTTTCATGCTCAATTCTTTTCAAAGGAGTCCGATAAATGGCCTGTTCAAAACCCTTCAAAACTTCATTCACCATAAGCCCAAATTGATGAAAAGATTCTCCATAGCTCCATCTTCCAGGGATCAAATAATACTTTGATCGAACAGTATTTGAATAAGTTAAATAAATCGAGTCAAAGACAAACCCCCACTCTCTGCCCTCGATAACCTCCTCGTTCGGCCCGATAAGTACCGCTTTGATCTTTTTTAATAAGGGAATATATTGCCTGAAACTCATTTCTTGAGTCTTCAAATTAGGCGAAGTAATATCTTCTAAATTCTTCAAGAGTTGATCGAGCTGTAAAAAGCTATAGGCTTCATTATGACTTAGTGGAATATCCCCCAAACGACTATTGACACCCTTCAATACTGCGAGGGCTTGTATAAACTGATCTGTGGAATAGTGCTTAGAAAAATCCTTTGGATCGATTTTCATGGTGTATAACCGTATGTGAGGCAAAGCCTCTAAGCTTAACCCCTTAAGTCTTTCAATCAAACGACGACAATACTCCAACTCTGTTCTACTAAAATATCGATCGCTACCTCCGACAAAAACTCTTTTTAATTGCATCAAAGAATGGAGAAGGTCATCATTGACAACAGTCTTTCCTAAAAAATAGCGCTGCATAAAGTTTCTTAATTCAGTGGCCAAGAACACATCTTGGCTTTGACCATGAGTAAACGTAGTGAACATTTTTACAGAATCAGAAAAACAATCCCAAAAGTCTTCTAAATCAGAGGCTTTCGCTTCTCCAGAAAAATAAAGATTAATAGTGTCGGCAAAATTCTCCAGACACTGGGTTTTTCCAGACTTAAAGCTTACTTGAGGAGTTTCTCTATAAGGTTGATCTTCACCTCCACAACGAACCGTCAAAGTTAAAAATAGTGGCAGCAGAAAAAATAGATAAAGCTTTTTCTCAGAAAACATACTTCGCTCCTCCGTAAAACTGATCATTAGCCCTATAGGTTCCAATAAATCCCTGTTTAGAGTCTGGTATATCATCGTTGAGGTACCCTATCCAATCTCCTCCCCAACGCAAAAACCACTGAGTACTTAATTGGTGAAACATAGAAAATCCAAAAACCACCCCCTTCTGATCAGAATCATAAGTCATCTTTGATTCTAATTGATGATTCGAGGAATAGCCTTTAGATATAAGCCAATTGAAGCCTAAGCTCGTTGCTTTCGAAAAGAAAAAACGATCTTCAAAAAAGCTTTTTTCACTGGCGAACTCACCTCTATCCTGAGCCTCTCCTCCATCTCTATAATACAGGTGAATAAATTGACTAAAACGATGAGACCAAGAATACCTTATTAACGCCTGATGAATGGCTGCGGGTGAAATTTCTTGAGTCAGCCATTCTTCAGGAGGATCATCACGAAAAGGGTGTTCAAAAGTAGATTGCCAATCGAGTTGCCATCTAGAAGGATTAAAATAAACTTCAAGAGTACCCAGCTCGTGATAAAGAGTACGAGGATGGACCTCAATATTTAAATTATTTACTCCTTCTTCGGTTAAGCCTAAAGAGACCGGAGCTCCCAAAAGAATCTGATTCATAGGTTTATAAGCCGCTCCTACTCGTACTCCCCAACTCTGCCGATCATAGGCCAACATAAATCCAACACCTGGCTTTAAAGCAATTTCTACAGGAGAGGTTTCAGCAAGAGCATAATTCACCGGTGTAGGTACATTTGAAAGCTCCAACTCTGAAGGGGGTGCCCTAAACCAGATATTCTCACTCACAAATTGACTATCTACCAATTTAAATTGAGGACTCATTTCTGGTATAAAAAAAGGGCTGACAAAAGCTTTCGCAGACCACGACTTCCACGAGCGATCAAAAAAGGCTCCAACAAGCCCTTCTTCTTCTATATTGAGCTTATTCCACAGATCTCTAGGCAACCAAACTCCATCTGGATGAGGATTTATGCTCCGAAACCAATTGAGCTTTTTTCTTCCATAGGCGAAATGCTCTGTTCGAAAATAAGCTTCTCTGAGTTGAGGATAAATGCTCTGTTCCGCAACAGAAAATCTCCCTTTAGTATCAAAGTTCCAGCCATGGAGACTCTCCTTTTTCCAATATAGGCTCAACTCACCTTGAAATTCAGGCTTCTGCGAAGTTTGAAAATAACGAGTTTGAGAGCGGATCAACCCATAAGAATTGAGTTCAATTCCCCAATCTCTGGTTTTATCTGGCTTCTCGGGAATGACCTCTCTACTTTGAGATTGTATAAGAAAATCGTGATTTTTTTGTGAGACTCCTTGAGCGAGAGCTTTAACACCAATTGTACTGTACAGTAAGAACATGACAGCACAATTGATTAAAAAAGTAATTTTCACACTCCCCCCTTGAAATGATCTTCTTTCTTTCTCAACATTCTTTGTCTTATCCTCTCCATCATACTTTGCTAAGCGCTCTAAAATCAATGCCTAAGTGGATAAAATCAGTGACTTTTTGTTATCGAAAAAAAACCTTATAACCAGCTATTCTTTCTTAAAATGACCTTTCCCTACCTCGAAAGACAGGCTTTTGACGTCGCTTTTTTGACTCTAGGAAGTTTTCTCATAGATCTTAAAATATTTTTGAATTTCTTAAAAACAGATGGTGAAATCTTAAGCATGAGATCTGCGTAGAAAAACTGCTTATTTTTTATCAGCGCTCTGCGCTTAACTCTCTCAGTCGCAAGTAAGTTACTAATATGGCTTTTAAATTTAATATCCATAGGAGAAGCACCATGTCCCCTCATCATTTTCTGGCATTCCCGTTGACAGAAAATTTATGTAGGCATATCGTTTTCTTTAGACCAAGAGGTCAATTCTTTGAAACGGTAAATTTAGTTAGATTTTTAAAAGGATTATTAGAAGAAGAATTAAAAAAAATTCTTGAACTTCTTTATCTGTCCAACAAAAACCTTATCAAGAGTTACAAATTGGTCACAAATCAAAGGCATAAGGATGGCTTATTTGATTCATGTACACGGACCGTACAATTCGCAAAAATTAAATACGAAAAGCAAAATTTTCTCAAATTTCTTTTTCGATCTTATAAAAGGTCAAAAAAGAAAATGGGGTTTTGTTGACTTTTTTAAACAAAAAAATGTCGTTTAGCCTAGAAAAGGCTTAATATCGACAACAAGAAGAAAGCAAAGGAATGCATTCTAGATAAATATATGGGTGCACCAAATTGGGGAGAGACTACAATGAATATAGAGCAACAAGCTGAAAAGGAAAAAAAGATCGCCAAAAAAATAAATGCACAGGCTATGGTGGCTAAGACGACCCCCATGGATCCGACGAGTACCGAGGATGAGTCCCCGATTATAATGAGAGTTAAAAAAAGAGATGGCAGTCTTCAGCCCGTTGACGTTAATAAAATTGTTAACGTCGTTCTTGCCTGCTCCACAGGCCTAAAAGAAGTAGATCCTATGAGAGTGGCTTCAAAGGCTATTAGCGGTCTTTACGATGGTGCCACAACAAAAGAATTAGATGAGTTAAGCATCCGTACTGCGGCCATGATGATCAGCGAAGAACCAGACTACTCTAAATTAGCGAGTCGACTTCTTGCTCGATACATTGATGAAGAGGTCCGCTCACAGGGCATTCATGACTTCGTACAATCCGTGAGAGTAGGTTTCGAACATGGACTGATCTCTGAAGAAAAATACAACTTTGTGGTAGAGCATAAAGAAGCTCTGAACATCACTATTGATAATTCTCGTACTCGACTGTTTGAATATTTTGGACTAAAAACAGTTTATGACCGTTACCTCATTAAAAATCCGATCACAAGACAGGTTATTGAGACCCCGCAATTTTTCTTTTTAAGAGTAGCGTGTGGGCTGTCAAACTCCTTTCAAGAAGCAAAAGAATTTTACGATCTTTTATCTAACTTAGATTATTTGACGAGCTCACCCACTCTCTTCAATTCAGCGACTCAAAGACCTCAATTGAGCTCTTGTTATTTACTGGATTCTCCTCAAGATGATTTATCGAGCATTTATGATAAATATAAAGACATTGCTCTTCTTTCAAAGTTTGCAGGTGGAATTGGTGTTTCCTTTAGCCGAATTAGAAGTCGAGGAAGCCTGATTAAAGGAACCAATGGTCATTCTAACGGATTGGTCCCTTGGTTGAAAACCTTAGACTCCAGCGTTTCTGCTGTTAACCAAGGGGGGCGACGAAAAGGAGCGGCTTGTGTTTACCTTGAGTCATGGCATGGCGATATCGAAGAGTTCCTGGAACTCAGAGACAATACCGGAGATGAAGCCCAACGGACTCATAACCTAAATTTAGCCAACTGGGTGCCTGATGTTTTTATGAGAAGAGTCGATCAAGATGAAATGTGGTCTCTCTTTGATCCAAAGGCCGTTCCTGAATTTATCGATCTCTATGGTGAAGAGTTTGAAAAAGCCTATTTGCAAGCCGAAAAAGAAGGCAAATACATCAAACAAGTGAAAGCAAGAGACCTTTATGGCCGAATGATGAAAACTTTGGCTCAAACTGGAAATGGCTGGATGACCTTTAAAGACGCCTCTAATTTGAAGGCCAATCAAACGGGATTGAAAAAAGAAAACGTCATTCACCTTTCTAACTTATGTACGGAGATTTTAGAGGTCACTTCAAATAAAGAATCAGCGGTTTGTAACCTTGGCTCTGTAAATCTTGCTAACCATGTAAAAGAAGAAGGATTTGATTTTAAAAAATTAGCGGACACAGTGAAAGTTGCCGTTAAATATCTCGATAAAGTCATCGATATTAATTTTTATCCTATCCCTCAAGCGGAATCTTCAAATAATCGTTGGAGACCTATAGGCTTAGGGGTTATGGGCCTTCAAGACGTTTTCTTTAAAATGGGAATGGCCTTTGATAGCCCAGAAGCAAAAGAGTTATCTGCTAAAATTCAAGAAGAAATCTACTACAACGCTCTAAAAACCAGTTGTGAATTGGCCGAAAAAAATGGTCCTCATGATGCCTTCGGAGAAACAAGAGCCTCTCAAGGTCATTTACAATTCGACCTTTGGAACGTTGTCCCTAGCGATATGAAGCGCTGGGAAGAACTGAGAAGAAAAGTTAAAAAAATAGGACTTCGAAACTCTTTGATGATAGCTATTGCTCCCACGGCTACTATAGCCTCTATCTGCGGCGTTTACGAAGCCATAGAGCCTCAAGTTTCTAATTATTTCAAAAGAGAAACACTCTCTGGAGAATTTATCCAAATCAATAAATATCTGGTCAGTGAACTCAAAAAAATCGGTCTATGGAATGAAAGCATTAGAGCTAAAATAAAAAGCTCTGAGGGTTCCATCCAAGGGATCTCAGAAATCCCTGAGCACCTGAGAAATATATATAGAACTGTGTGGGAAATCCCACAAAAAGAGTTGATTGATATGGCTGCTGATCGAGGAGCCTTTATAGATCAAAGCCAATCTCTGAATTTGTTCTTAGAAAGCCCCACTATAGGAAAACTTTCTAGCATGTATATGTACGCTTGGAAAAAAGGTATAAAGACGACTTACTACCTACGCTCTCGTCCTGCTACAAGAATTGCGAAAGTGACCTTAGGTGGAACTCCTAAGAAGACCTATACAGATGAAGAAGCTCTAGCTTGCTCGTTAGAGAATCCAGAAATTTGCGAAGCTTGCCAATAACATCACGGAGGTGCAAAAATGATATTAGATCCTGGCTTTGATTTAAACTTAAGACCAATGAAGTATCCTTTATTTTATGAAATGTACAAGGATGCCATTAAAAATACTTGGACCGTAGATGAGGTAGATTTCACCTCTGATGTTATCGATTTAAATTCCAAACTTAACGATGCTGAGAAGTTTTTAATTCATCGACTTGTTGCTTTTTTTGCAACCGGCGACTCTATAGTAGGAAATAATCTTGTATTAAACCTCTATAAACACATCAATTCACCAGAAGCCAGGTTGTATTTATCTAGACAGCTTTACGAAGAGGCTCTTCATGTTCAGTTTTATTTAACTTTACTAGATAATTATATCCCTGATCATAAAGAGCGTGAAAAAGCCTTTCAAGCGATTCACAGTATCCCTAGTATCCAGAAAAAGGGGGATTTCGCTTTCAAATGGATGGACAGCGTTCAAACCCTCGATCAAATTAAAACTATAGAAGACAAAAGACGCTTTTTAATGAATTTAATTTGCTTTGCAGGAACCATAGAAGGCATGTTCTTTTTTGCTGCTTTTGCCTATGTCTATTTTTTACGATCTAAAGGCCTACTCAATGGATTAGCCACAGGAACAAACTGGGTCTTCAGAGATGAAAGCGCTCATATTGAGTTTGCTTTTAGCGTAGTAGAAACAGCTGCAAAAGAAGAGCCAGGACTCATCAACTCTCAAATGCGAGATATGGTTGTGGCCATGATTGATGAAGCTATCGAGTGCGAAATGACTTTTGCTCAAGATATTTTGACTCATGGTTTAGCAGGTCTTTCAGAAAAAGACATGAGAACTTATTTGCGTTTTATCGGAGATCAACGCCTAGAGAGATTAGGTATTCCTGCCAAATATAACGCAAAAAATCCATTTCCTTTTATGGAACTTCAAGACACTCAAGAGTTGGCAAACTTTTTTGAACGAAGAGTATCCGCTTATCAAGTGGGGGTTACTGGAGACGTTAACTTCGACGAGAGCTTTTAAGATTTATTCTAGAATTACTCTTAAATAAACCTAAAAAAGAGAACCTCACAGAGGTTCTCTTTTTTTAATTTCTCATATAATATTTTTAATTAGTATAAACTGGCTCACGAAAATGTTGTTAGATTATGCTCTTTTGAGCTCTAACTATTTTAGTTTTAAACAAAAATCCATATTTCAATCCACACTTTCATATCAAAAATTATGATAACTAATACTAAAAAGATCTGGGATCTCTAAGAGTTTACCACTAGAGTTTGTTACATCTCCTTTAATTTCACCACCCAAAAGAACCATACTTCCACTACGATTAGTAATATTTCCGACATCGGCATCTTTTAAAAGTATGTTCCCGGAGGTATTTGACAAAGTTTCTACCGAAACACCACAGGATATAATGCTTCCAGAAAAATTATCTATCTTTTTAATAGAGGCATTGTTTTCAATTCCCAATAAAATCATGTGACCTGATCCATTAGAGATTTCATCAAGTTGATTGACTTTAAATAAATAATGTCCGGAAAAGTTTGTTAAAACTCCACCGTCTCTTCTTCTAACAATTCGATCACTCATACTTACCACTCTAGAACAAATTCCTCTCAATATATTAACCCGTTCGTCTGGATTTATAGGCAAATCTTCAAAAAGTCCATAATCCTCCTCCCCCTCTATCAATCCAACATTCAAATCAGCATTCTTATTTGGTAACTCTATACCATCATTTTCACCATCTGGCCCTAAAACGGTATCTAGAGGAGTCACACTAGAACTCTTTCCCACATGAGTAGATTCAAATTTAACAGGGGAACAATTTTGAAAAAAAGATAAAAAAACAACAATAAATAAAGCAAATGTAAATCGCTTAATCTTAATAAGATTATTCACAGATCCCTCCCTTTAATACTGAAGTATGTTGCAATCCATAGGCCAGACTTCCTCGATTCTGAATAAATAACCAACCATAAATAATGTTTAAATCCGTTTCATCGAAAAAAAAATAGACAAAAAATAGAAATCAAAAGACTAGGCTCAATTCTTCCTGTCTCATTTTGAAAAACTTAAAAGTTGAATATACTTTAAACAAAAATAAAAAGTTCAACATCTTCTCGTATCTTAATAAGATTTTAATTCTCTTATTTCTAAAGAATGGCCTTTCCCATAAACACAAGATGGTATTTCTTTTGCATTCTTATAATTTATTAGGGGATATAATAAATGGACAAAAAGAGGAACGTAGAAATACTATTAATACTATTGATGTTACTATTTAATATACTTGGATGCAGACTTGTTGATGGTCAAGATCCAGGGGTTCTTCCTGAAAATGCGGAACTTTTTTATAATTCTCTTGTATTAAAAGCTGATTGTTCATTTAACTCTACAATCTCAGAAGAATTTAATTGTGATCCAACAGTAACTCTTCGAACAAAACATATAGACTCCAATCTTCTTACTTGGGAAATGTCTCAAAAAAATACATGCAGTTGGATTACCATAAATCCATCAAGTGGAAAATTATCTGGAACTCCAAAGCGAAAAGATTTAGGCACTTGTTTGCTGGCATTTAAAGTTAAGCCTAGCATAAATCAAAATAATACATCTCGGAGTTCTGATCAACTGAACATTGATGAACTCGATGAAAAAGAAACTAATTTTTCTTCATCCATGACCATCAAGCCCCCTATGTTAGCTTTAGATTTTTCAAATTGTACAACGGCAGTCTCTATAGGGAGCTTTTTTAATTGCAAAGCCACAGCAAATAACGGGCTGGAAGACTCATCCTTTACCTATAAGCTATCCTCTTCTAACAACTGTCACTGGGCATCCATCATTAATCCACAGACCGGATTTCTAACAGGAAAACCTGCTTCCTCTGATGTAGGAAAATGCATTTTAGGAATAACGGCAATCGACGATTTAGGTTCCCAATCCTCCAAAGACATCACTATTAATATCCCAGAGGCTACCGTTGATATTACCTCCACTGATTGTAGGAATACTGGGAATGTAAGCGAAAACTATTCTTGCAAAGTCCTAGGGTCTACAAATTTAGCAAATGAATCTATCTTATGGACTCGTGGGAGCAATCACACCTGTGAGTGGATCACCATTAACCCAACAACCGGAGAAGCGAACGGAAAACCTCCTTTGTCTAGTTCTGGTATTTCTTGCAATATATCAATATACGCAACCATTTTAGATGGATACGCACAGGGCAATTTTGTCCAAAAAATCAATATCACACCTGTCAGCTTAACCATTGATAATGACAATTGTGCTACCAATATTAGCGTCAATACCCATCAAACCTGTCAGGCCAGCATCACAGCAAGTATTTCAAACCCAGTGGTTTCTTGGAAAATACTCTCAGATAATAATTGTAAATTTGCTCAAGTCTCCAATTCAACAGGAAATATAGACTTATCACCTTCCATAAATGATGTAGGCACCTGCCGTCTCTCCGTATCAGCGTCTCTAAATGAAAGTATTTTCACTACTTTTAAAAAAACTATTACTGTTCCCAGTATTCCTATTAATATAGATCTCAGCCAATGCATATCCCAATTGCAGGCTTTAAACTCTTACAATTGCACTGCTCTTGCCGATTCAAATATACCAGGAATTTCTTCTTATACTTGGAAAAAGTCGACAGAAAACACCTGTTCTTGGATAGAGATTAACTCTACCACCGGAGTTATTTCGGGCACACCAGCAATAGCTCAAACTGGACCTTGTAATTTAGGAATTACCGCGTCTGTAGGGAACGCCTCTTACTCCAATACCAAAAAACCTATTAGTGTAGAAATTCGCTGGTTTAAGCAAAGTACAATATCAGATCAGCCTTGGGCCACTAATGACAGAGCGGGAACATCTATTTCTATGGATAATGGGTTAATTGCTGTTGGAGCTCCAGAAATCAACCATGGAGATGGGTCTCAAGGGCAAGTCGTTATTTACTCTCAGTCTGAAG
>JAGRAA010000211.1 GCA_020435185.1 Bdellovibrionales bacterium
TTCTATTAAACGAACAGGGGCAGGTTTTCAGTCTATTATTGACTGCATATACAGTCCCACAATGATCTTTCTCGCTGCTCTATTTTTAGGAGACCCCATCACATCCCATCAAGTGATAGGGGCTACTTTTATAATTTTATCTATTCTATTGTCCTCTCGAGGGTTTTCTTCTCAAGAAAATCAAAGTTCAGGAATAATCTTCGGAGTTTTAGCTCAGATCAGTGTGGTGATTGGTATCCTGATCATTACTGATTTGTTTAGTAAAGTGTCTATTCTTCATTTGACAACTTTAAGACTGCTCTTTGGCCAATTTTTTTTAGTCCTTATTATGAGGCCTAAAAAAGAACACCTCAAAACACTATTTTGGCCCGTAGAGAGGAAAGAGTTTAAATATGTTTTTCTATCAGCCCTTTTTGGAAGCTTTTTAGCCACCTATTTTTGGCTGTTAGGGTTTAAATATTCGGTGGTCGGCAATGCCGCCATCTATAACCAAACCTCGTCCCTATTTATCTTTATTTTAGCTTGGATCTTTTTAAAAGAACAGTTCACATTAAAAAAAGGGTTCTCTCTTATAATGGCCCTATTAGGCGCTATTGCCGTATCTTTATAGCAGCTTTAAACTGGCTCACAAGAATGTTGATAGATCGTACTCCTCCGACCTCTAACTATTTTAAATGCTCTACAAAAAAACGAGTAACTCTTCTACGAGATTCATAAGCCTGCTTAACATTCGGCTCTATAACCACAGGAGGAATTTCGCCAGTAGAAAAGTAACTTCCTTCATTAGCAAAAGGGTCAAAAATAATCTCTTCAGGGAGAAGTCTATCCCAAGCATGATAGGCTCCCTCATAGCCTTTCACTCTCACTAACTGTTGATCGGAGCCGCTCAAAGTCTGTTTTAAACTCACACAGTTCTCCACTCCGTTATCATAATCATCTTCAGAGCCAACTTGAATTAAAACAGGTGAACCCGTAAGGTGCAATAACTGAGTTCCTCTATCGAAAGGAGAGGGAAGACTGGGAACCGTTGTGTTATTAAAAGCATAGCATACAGGATAGTTCGCGACATGAGCTGCAAACTTTAAACCCTGACCAAATTGATTTGTATAGGCGATATCGGCGAAAGCTAATGACATCACCCCTCCCCAAGAAAACCCTAAAACTCCAATTTTTTGACTATCAATAGACGGAACATGAAATGTCAAATAAGCTAAAGCCCCAAAGGCGTCTGGAAAAGTTAAAATAGGCAATTGGGGACGAGCACCTCCTCTTGGAGCCCACATGTCAATCTCTAGCGTAGCAACATCTGATTGATTAAGAGCTTGAGCATAAAACTCTCCTCTAAAATCAATTCCAGCTGAGCCATGTAGAATCACAACAGCAGGAAACTTCTTATTCCTACAATCTCTCTTTTTACAATTTTTCTTTGGGAGCTTTAGCTTACCTTTTATGGTCAGGTATTGTCCTGGGTTTAGTAAATCTGGAACCTTATATTCTATAAATTCAATAGAAATATCTTTCACTCGCCCGGAGTGATCTGCCTCTGCTTGTACGCTGAGACATAAAAATCATATCCCTCAATAAAATTTGAGTTAGTGTACCAATTCCTTTTCCCTTTGCAAGAGCCTTAAAAAAAACCCCTCTTTTGGAGGGGTTTTAACTTAAAGTTAACTTAAAAAATCTTTTTTAAATCAAAATATCTACATTAACGCTTAAATCTCAACAGTCACATAAAAGGAATATACTGTTTCCTCTGGATTTAATAATTTAAATTGACCATTGCCTACTTTATGAAACTGTTCAGCTGCAGGAACGATGGTCACGTTTTCTGAAGCTACGATTGGTGCCACTAACAAAAAGATGGCATTATTCCCTTGTCTAGCCGTTTCTTTCCATTCAGTTTCTGGCTTCTGAAGTTCAAATTTAGTTCCGTTATGAGTAAAATCCTGTTGATATCCAACATAAGATTGAAGAAAAAATTTATCTGTAACACTCATAGATATCCTCGCTAAATGCCTAATTAATAAAAACCTTTGACCCAGTTCATCTTCAGAATAGGCATATCCTCTAGCATGAGTCTCCCAACGAAAACTAAAGGTTTTATTGAGCTTTCGATTAAACCTAAAATACTGCCTAAATTCGTACTGTCCCACAGTTTGACGGTATTCAGAAAGAGGTAAATAAACTCGTGAAAGAGTCGATAAATTCCAATCGTTGCTTAAAGTCCAATCGCGATTATATCTCAATTGAAAATGCAAGGGTTCTGTTTTTCCAGTAGCATAGTTGTTTTCCATAACTCCTTGAAGAACAAATTCATCATTGTTTTTACCCTTAAAAGTAACTCCTAAAGCATTTTCAGCCAACACTCCAGAAAGACCATCATTAGGATTACTGTAGTTGTAACTGTCCAAAAAAGGCTTCCAATTTCTTTGAGTATCAGGAGCATCGGCTTTTACCTGCTGTGTGGCTGCAAACCCCTGAAAACTAAACAATGTTACAAGACCAGCAACGGTAATCTTTCTAATCATCTCTTTTTCTCCTTATTGTAAGTAAATCACTCCGTCTTTGAAAGCACCCTTCCATCTCATCGTCGATGTGACCCTTTTTGATTTAGCAACAAACAGGCCAAAACCACTCCCCTCAGGGGCCTAAATTCCGCGGCTTCGGACAGAAAGCCTTTCTTTAAGAGGAATAGACTAAAGTATTATAACTACTTGATTTAAT
>JAGRAA010000212.1 GCA_020435185.1 Bdellovibrionales bacterium
CTGTGAAGGAGAAAGAGAAATACTTGGCTGAAATTTTAGAGTTAAATGAGGCCATAAAAAGAAAAGACAAAAAGCTCGTAGAGGAGATACATAGTTTTAATGCTTTAGAAAGGGAAAAGAAAACATTAGAAGAGGCTCTGGCTAAAAATATAGATTCCAAGAAAAATAATTTTGAATTAATGAAAAAATTTAATATCAAATTAGAAAAGTATGATTTTCAAATTCAAGAGCTTCTAAAAGAATCTAAAAGAAAAGATCAGACGTATCTTGAACTTAAAAGTGAATTCGAAGAAAACGTTACGCAATTAAATGGACTGAAAGCTGATTATAGTCGGTTGCATGAGTCTAAGGTGGATTCTGAGCGTTTAATCCATAAGATCAAAGAATTAGAATTCGAAAGAAAGGATTCGATAAAGACAAATCAAATTCAGAGAGATGAAATTGTAAAATTGAGTGAGCTAATTGATAAACTCAAGATAGAGCTAGACGATCAAAAAACTGTAATCTCTAATCAATCTGTAAGAATAAAGGCAAAAGAGAATTGGATTAATCCCTTAAAGCAGGAAGAGCAGCTTCAAGATCTATTGAAGGCCAAAGACATTGAAATTGAAAGAGTCAGGATTTCAAGCCTGCAAGATAAAAATAAGATGATAAACGATTATTCGGAAAAAGAAGAGCGCTATCAGAGAGAAATACATCAACTTAAACTGCAGATTCATAGAGACGACTCAGTAGTCGAAAAAGAATTGGAGCAGTATAAAAATCTTTTGAAGATTCAGTCTACTGAAGTAGAGAGGTGGCGTGAGGTTCATTCTCAATTAAAGAAAGAGAATGAACAAAAAGATAAGCAATTAGAAGCTATTTTGGAGAAATCTTCTACAAAAATCAAGCAATTGGAAGAATCTAATCAAAAAATGATCGATGAGTTGAAGGTAATTGCTGAGGCAAGGACTTTAGAAAAAGAATCTGTTTCTGAGAGAGAAAGACAGCTTAATTATTATGCTCAATCCTTGGATTCAGAGAGAGAGAAAGTTAGAAGTAAAATTGATCAATTTCTAAATGAAATGCGCGCATCTATGAGTTTAAATCCACTTAAAAACTACTTGTTTGTAACGGAAAAAGAGATTTCGAAGATCCAAAAAGCATTAGGAAAAATTCCCTTTGGTGCTAGCAATAGAGAACCTATGGAAGTAGGGCTTGAAAAATTAATTGATCAGAGAGATGAATTGAAGAATATGATTTATGAATCTGAGTCAATTTATCAGAGCAAGATAAAAGAATTTAGACAAATATTAAATTCAGGAGCTTTTTCTGATATTCCTCCTTTGCCGCCTATAGTCTGAAGTCTAGAAGTTTTTGATGTTTTGAAGTTTTCATTCATTTTGGACGATAACTTCTTGATGAAACAGTGTATTTTCATATCTTCAGTGATCTTTTTTTCTATTTTTCAAACTGCTTGTGGTATGTTTTCTGGAGGAGTGCGAGAAGTAGAAAATGGTTTTGTGGGGAGGCTCTCTCCTTCGACGAAGGCCTTACCTTTGCCGGTAGAAATTGCTCAAGATATCGCCTTGATTTCAGAAAAAGGTATGCAGGTGGATGACAGTTTGTCAGTATTAAATTCTGGAGAAACAAATACCAATGTTATAAAGGTTAAGGACTCATTAGGTTCGGAAATCAAATTGGCTGAGGTTAAAGAATCTGAACAGGCTTTGTCGAAATCGCAAGAGCCAATGAATACAAAAGTAGAAGTAAAAAAGCCCGAAAAATTTCAAGAAAAAATTACTTTAAGTGGACCATTGGCGAAAAGGATAAATAAAGGTGGTGGTCCATTAAAATTTGCTAAGATAGTTAAGCGTCTTCCAGGATCTAAGGATGGGAAAACTATTCTATATTTAGTTAAATTGGGCGATACCCTTATGAAAATTGCCTTTGAAAAATATGGGAACTATCTGCGATGGAGAGAAATCTATCAAGAAAATAGAAGTAAAATGAAGCATTGGACTAAAATGACTGTAGGGACTGAATTGATAATAAAAAATGTAAAGTATGTTTATATTAAAAAAGAGGGGCAGCCGTATTTAATTAAAAAAGGTGATACTCTTCAGTCTATTTCATCAAAACTTTATGGCCGAAAATCAAACTGGTCCAAAATATGGAAAAATAATCCTCAGTTGATTCAGAATCCTAAAAAAATATACTCAGGGTTTACTCTTTACTACCAGCCGTAAGGATCAATTTTCATTTGATCCATTTTTAGATAAGAATTCATTGTTTGAATTTGTTTAATTTGAGATTCTATAGTTATGTTGTTTTATATAATAAATCTTTTTATTGTAGGTTTCGCCTTTGCTGGACCTAATAATCTAGAAAAAGATGCTCAAAATAAAGTTCTGCAGTCACAAAAAGTAATGTGGTCGTGTCATATTTTGCGCCAAAAGAATGCAGACAAAATAATAAAAGAACTCGAACTTACAAGTAAAACAATCCCGGTCTTTTTGGTGCCTAAAGGGGATAATTTTAGACCTGTAGTAAAATTTAAAATTAAATTTCCAAGAGAAATAGGACAAGTCTTTGTGGGGAAGAGCACACCTTTAATGGCTAGTGATTTAAAGGATGAGCAGTTTTTCTATGCTTATTTGAACTCAAGAATTAATACGGTTGAATTGACAGCAAAATATAAGTCAGGAGAACAAGTCAAAGAAATACTTTATTTGTTCGCGCCAGAAGCAAGGGAGTATCAAATGTTAGAAA
>JAGRAA010000213.1 GCA_020435185.1 Bdellovibrionales bacterium
GGGTTTCGTTGTGATCTCTCTAAAGATGAATTTTATCACTTTGTAAAAGAACATCGAGTGGCACTTATCGGACAAACTCAAGATATTTGTCCCGCTGATAAAATGATGTACGCTTTACGCGACGTCACCGCTACGGTTGAGTCCATACCTTTAATATGCGCTAGCATTATGTCAAAAAAACTGGCAGAAGGGATTTCTTCTCTCGTCTTAGATGTAAAAATGGGCTCAGGTGCTTTTATGAAAACCCAACAAGATGCTGAAGCTTTAGCGAAAAGTTTAATTTCTATCGGTGTGGATAACCTTGTGAATACTGTGGCTTTAGTTACCAATATGGATCAGCCCCTAGGAAAGTTTGTTGGAAATGCGTTAGAAATACAAGAGTGTCTAGACATCTTAAAGGGAAAAACTAATGAGGAGAATGGTTTTGATTTTTACCAAGACACTAGAGACTTGAGTTTAGAGTTAGCCGCTCAGATGATTTATTGTTCCAAAAATGCAAGCTCTTTACAAAACGCTCGTCAACTCGCTCAAGAAGCTTTAGAAAATGGTAAGGCTTATTCTGTATTTGAAGACCTTTGCCGACGCCAAGGCGGCATAGACTTATCTCAACTCCCCGCTAGCAACTCAAAAATTGATATTATGTCCGAGAAGAACGGGTTTATAGATCATATCAATGTAGAAAAAATCGGCTTAGCCTCTATATTATTAGGAGCAGGACGTAAAACAAAAGAAGATTCCATTGATCCTAGTGCTGGAATTGAGATTCACTTTAAACACGGATTTAAAAAGACTAAAGGAGAGAAGCTTTTTACTGTTTATTTTTCTGGAGACCGCCCAGTGGAAGACGTTAAAGAACTTCTTCTCGAAAGTTTAAGTTTTAGCAATCAAAAACCTCAAACGCTCCCTTTAATATATAAAGTGTTAACTGAAAAGGATTTATAATATGTCTTTGTACTCTCACCTAGTGGAAAAATCTCCCTATGAAAAAATAATTGAAACCGTAGACTTTATTAAACACAAGACTTCATTAGCACCAAAAACATCAATTACTCTAGGATCAGGATTGGCCTC
Source organism: Bdellovibrionales bacterium (assembly GCA_020435185.1). Lineage (GTDB taxonomy): Bacteria > Bdellovibrionota > Bdellovibrionia > Bdellovibrionales > UBA1609 > JAGRAA01. Next base: position 1,072 of record JAGRAA010000213.1, read on the forward strand.
TTTTGCCGACCAAATAGATGTTGAAGTGAAAATTCCTTACTCTGAAATCCCTCATTTTTCTCCTCCCACTGTAGAGGGCCATCCTGGTCAACTCATTATAGGCAAGTTAGCCGACAAAGACATTGCTGTTCTTCAAGGACGGATCCACTATTACGAAGGACATCCTTTTGAGCACGTCATGTTTCCGACTCGTGTTTTAGGAGTTTGGGGGATAAAAAATATTATTTTAACCAATGCCGCCGGGGGCATGGCTGATGGAATTCAGGAAGGCTGCTTTATGGTCCTTACAGATCATATAAATTTAATGGGAGAAAACCCATTAAGAGGTGCAAACGTCGATGAACTCGGACCACGATTTCCCGATATGTCGGAGGTTTATGATAGAGCTCTAAACGAAAAACTAGAGGGCATCCTGCAAAAACATAAAGTCGATTACTACAAAGGGATCTATGCCGCAGTTTCGGGACCAACCTATGAAACTCCCGCTGAAGTTCAATACTTAAAACAGATTGGCGCTGGAGCCGTGGGCATGAGTACTGCTCCCGAAGCTATTGCTGCAAAACATATGGGCCTTTCTGTTTGCGGAATTAGCTGCATCACCAATCTTGCCGCAGGGATATCAAAACAGCCTCTTTCCCACGAAGAAGTAAAGGTCACCGCCTCACGAGTAGAAAAGCAATTTTGTTCCTTTTTAAAAGAATTTGCACAATCTTTATAGAGGTTTTGTTTACTGTTGTCTTAGTCAGTTAGCGAGTAATGTCTTTTTTATTTGGCCAATCGGATAACCCACCAAGATTCATTACATTTTTATATCCGGCTTTTAGTAAAATAGATTTTGCCATCCCTGCTCTACGACCAGACTGACAATAGACAATGATTGCTTTCGATTTATCTCCTTGCACCAACTCATCTACTTTATCAATTTTAGTTTGTAGTTCCTGAATAGGAATTAAATGAGCGCTATTCACATGGCCCGCATTCCACTCCCCTTGAGATCTAACATCTAAAACAACTGCTCCCTGATTTTGAACCAACTCCAAAGCCATCTTTGGATTATTATCTTGTAGGCCTTCTTGCTGTGTATCTTCAGCAAAACTAAAATAACTCAGGCCAATAATAATTATAGCGAGTGCGCTATATATTTTAAGACGCATGTCTTTCTCCTCATTTTTTAAGAATTGGTGAAATTTAGGAAAGTTCTGTTGAAATATCAAGAATCAATCTAATAGGGAGTTTTTTGCAATTTTGCAGTGTGTAATTTACAATCGAGAGAGGTTTTGCTCGATCAAATTCGCCAACTTTTCTTGATGTGATTTGTTCATGAAATATCTAGTAAGCATAGGTTTTGCCACCATATTTACAAAGTCACCGTCAAATTCACTAATAAACCCCTCTTCACGACCAAATCGTTCTGAATCTTGAGAGTCACCAAAGCGAATGAGTTGAATAAAAAATCGACCCTCTTCAGCATATTGAATTTCAATAGCTCCATCAGTATCGATAGTCCCTTGGGCGGCCAACCCTTTAAGCCCCTTGAGCTGATATCTCAAACTTACCGAAAAGGGGACAACCACTCTGTCTGGTTGAAATAAAATGTTTTCAGGAATTAAATCTAAATCGGATATTTTTAGACTTTTAAAATCATCAAAATTGAGTTCTTTACCGTAACCTTTAGGCCACATTTGAATATTTAAATCACGCACCAGAGTACGATCAACGACACCCTCTTTAACAATTTCTATATCCTTAAAATCTGGAAAGCCCACATAGTATTCGGCCTTGGCACGATCTTTTGCAGTAGGGACATCAGAATAAACTAAAGCATCATCGTTTCCGATTAACAATAATGTCCAAAAAATAACACTTAGAATGCCTATTGCCTTAATCAAAGTCCTTTTCTCCTCAGTTCAGTAGCATAGCCTAAAATATTTTTAAATTCCAGCTCTTCTTCCCACTTTTAATCCCTATTTTTTTTTATTATTTAATAAAATTAAACCTTTGGCTCCGTATCAAAAGCATTTCTTATCTCTACAAAAAGAATACTCAATAGCTTTTTAAAACCTCTATATGGTCATTAGTCCAGAAATCTCTGGTAACCCCGGCGCTATTCGTTTTTGCGAATTTGGACTAACCCATTGAGCCTTTAAAAGAGACAATAGATTAAGAGCCTCAATCTAGGCTCACAAGGACGGTCAGGAAGATCGCCGCCAATCGGGGGAAACATGGATGTGTTCAAGGCACTACTAGCCATTGTATTGTTAGCTGTTGTTACATCGGCTTGTAGTAAATCTGATCCCGCACAGGTTTTTTCTCTATCAGAAAAAACCAATTGCCAAGGACTCAGAGTAAAAAATGAGTTTCTAG
>JAGRAA010000214.1 GCA_020435185.1 Bdellovibrionales bacterium
CCCGAGGCCATTGAAAAGTTGAAGTCTTGCCATACGGTAATTTTTGACAAAACCGGAACATTAACAAAAAGTGAAGTTGAAGTTGTTGAATTTTCAGAAGAGCTTAGGACGAAACATAAAAATATTTTATTAACCTTAGAAAAACAAAGCGTACATCCCTTTGGAAAGGCCATTGTAAGAGGATTGTCTCAAGAGACTAGCGAGAACTTGGAGGTTATAAATTTTGAAGAACGACCAGGGGTCGGGGTTTTTGGAAAAATCGAGGGCGAAGATTTTTCTGTTCGTCGCCTCGAAAATGGTTCAACCAAGTATCAAGCGGGATTTTTTAGAGGAAGTGAGCTTATATCCTCTATTCAGTTTTCGAGCACTCCGTATGAAGATTCATTGACCTCGATAAAAAAACTTCGCAACATGGGATATACGATATTTATGTTTACGGGAGATCAAAATTCGGTTTCGCAAGATATGGCTAAAGCGATGGGTATTGATCAAGCCAATGTGATGACTCAAATGACTCCTGAATCAAAGTCGGATTTTGTTGAAAAACTGCTAAAGGACGATGGTGTGATTTTTGTTGGAGATGGATTGAATGATAGTTTGGCTATGTCAAAAGCCAGTGTGGCAATTTCAGCCTATACCAGTGTAGATGCAAGTTATAAAACTTCTGATGTTCATCTACTGAAACATGGCGTTTCTGACGTTGTGGATTTAATTAATATTTCTAACAAGACAATAGATGTTATTAAAATTAATTTGTCGGCATCTTTAGTTTACAATGTAATTTTTGGCGGCTTGGCTTTGACAGGATTTATTAATCCTTTGGTTGCAGCATTTTTAATGCCGATTAGTTCATTTTCGGTTATTGGCCATTCAATTTTTAGATTAAGAGGGTGAGTTGAGATGAATATTCTTATGATGACTATTCCTGTGACATTGCTTTTAGTTACGCTTTTTATTGTCTTTTTCTTAGCGGCTGTAAAAAGTGATCAATTTGATGATCTGGAAACCCCAGCTCACGGAATATTGCTAGATGATTTAACAGATAATGAAGAGAATAATAACCAAGAAAAAAAAGGATAAACAAAAATGGGAGACACTAATAAGAGCCTCTATGATGACAAGACAGTGATGATGTTTGTGTACGCCACGTTAGGTTGGGGTATCATCGCTTTCTTAGTAGGATTAACCGTGGCCCTACAGATGGGTTTTTGGCAACTTAACTTTGATTTGCCATGGATAACATTTGGTCGACTGCGGCCTCTTCATACCAACGCGGCAATTTTTGCTTTTGCCGGAAACGCAATTTTTGCGGGAATATATCATTCCACTCAAAGACTGTGTAAGACGAGAATGTTTAGTGATGCTTTGAGTAAGCTACACTTTTGGGGATGGCAGGCCATCATAGTTGCTGCGGCTATTACGCTTCCTCTAGGATTTTCTCAAAGTAAAGAGTATGCAGAATTAGAGTGGCCGCTAGATATTGCTATTGCATTAATATGGGTAGTTTTTGCTATTAACTTTTTTGGAACGTTAGCAAAAAGAAAAGAAAAACACATATATGTGGCTTTATGGTTCTATATCTCAACGATCATTACTGTTGCCGTATTGCACATCTTCAACTCTATAGAGTTACCGGTGAGTTTCTTAAAGAGTTATCCTGTTTATGCGGGCATACAAGATGCTATGGTTCAGTGGTGGTATGGTCATAATGCGGTGGCTTTCTTTTTAACCACTCCGTTTTTAGGTCTTATGTATTATTATATCCCGAAGGCGGCTAATCGACCCATCTATTCTTATAGATTATCCATCGTTCACTTTTGGGCTCTTATCTTTATATATATTTGGGCAGGACCTCACCATCTTTTAAATACAGCTTTGCCAGATTGGGCTCAGACATTGGGTATGATTTTCAGTGTTATGTTGTGGGCTCCTAGTTGGGGCGGGATGATCAATGGTCTACTTACATTAAGAGGAGCATGGCACTTATTGAGAACAAGCCCAGTGGTAAAATTCTTGGTGACAGCTGTTACTTTTTACGGAATGTCCACTTTTGAAGGACCATTATTATCTATTAAATCAGTAAGTTCTTTGGCTCACTACACAGATTGGATTGTTGGGCACGTTCACGGTGGAACATTGGGTTGGAATAGTTTTATGATCTTTGGAATGGTTTACTATATGCTTCCCAAGTTGTTTAACACCAAGCTTTATAGTGACCGATTAGCCAATATTCATTTTTGGACCGGTTTGACTGGTATCTTAATGTATTATCTTTCAATGTGGGCTGCCGGGATTACCCAAGGTCTTATGTGGATGGCGATGAACGAAGATGGAACTTTAGTTTATCCTGACTTCGTGGAAACCGTGACTAGAATTGTGCCGTTGTATCATGTTCGTTGGATGGGTGGTGCTATTTTTATCATTGGTGTTTTAGTGATGTTCTATAACTTATTTAAAACTCTTTCTGGTAAAACATTGGTTGAAACTCCAGTTGCTGAACCAATACAACCTCGTCATGTAGAAGAAAAAGAAGAAGGACATAGAAAATTAGAAGGACTAGCTTTAACTTTTAGTGTTTTAGCTTTCTTGGCCATCGCAGTGGGTTCTGTTATTGAACTGGTTCCTACTATGAATATGAAATCTTTTATTGATGCAGACAAAGCAGTTTTACCACCGACTCCGTTAGAATTGGCCGGTAGAGATATTTATATTCGTGAAGGTTGCTACACCTGCCATTCACAAATGATTCGAAAGCTTCCTTTTGATGTTGTGCGGTTTGGCCCACCATCTACAGTTGAAGAGTCTATGTACGACAGACCGTTTCAGTGGGGATCAAAAAGAATTGGCCCTGATTTAGCGAGAGTTGGGAAAAAATATCCTAACCTTTGGCATTTCCGACACATGATGAATCCAAGACAGGTTGTTCAGGGTTCTATTATGCCGAATTATCCATGGTTATTAAAAAACAGTACTGACTTTATGAGTCTTCGTAAAAAGTTCTCTGTGATGCACACTTTGGGTGTTCCTTATAGTGAGGATGAATTAGCCAATGCTGATAAAATGGCCGAAGAAGAGGCTAAAATTATCGCTGAAGATTTAAAGTCTCAAGGTGTTGAAGTGGATCATTTGGAACAAAAAGAGATCGTGGCCTTAATTGCGTATTTACAGTCATTGGGTCAAAAAGCAAAAAAAGATAATGTTGTAGGGGAGAATTGATATGAAAAAAGAAGCCCTTAGTTATTATGCTAACCCAGAGTTGGTTATGCTCACGCTTTTTTTGTTTTTTCTACTTTTTGTCGGTGTGGTCTTATGGACTTATCGAAAATCAGGAAAAAATTATTATGACGAAATCGCTCGTTTGCCGTTGAAAGAGCCAAATCCTAATGGAGGACACCATGAGTAATGAAGATGATAAATTATTAGACCACGAATACGATGGTATCCAGGAGTTAAACAATCCTTTACCAGGATGGTGGTTGGCGACCTTTTATGGAACTATAATCTTCGCCGTTGCTTACTATATATATTATACTTTTATGGGGGGACCAGATAGTGATGCTCGATTGGCAGAGAAGTTGGCAGCTATCGATGCCGTTAAGCAAGAAGCCGTGGCGGCAGCTCCAGCGGATGAAGATATCGACGTTAAAGCGCTTATCGCTGACCCTGCAAAAATGGAAGTGGGTAAAAAACACTTTGTGGCTGTCTGTGCAGCCTGCCATGGTCAGAATGCAGAAGGGATTATAGGCCCTAATTTAACAGATAAATATTGGATTCATTCAAAAGGGGATGCACAAGGGATAATAAACGCTATTCGGTTGGGATTTCCTGAAAAGGGTATGCCACCATGGGATGCGGTCGTTCCTAGAGCGGATCAACCCGCCTTAGCGGCCTATGTTATATCGCTACAAGGATCTAATCCAGCGAATGCAAAAGAGCCTCAAGGTGATTTAGTAGAGTAATTAAAAAAAGGTGTAAGAATGAGCGATTCGTATAATCCAAGAAATTTGCCGACAGAAAGACCATCTAGTATGGATGCAAGGGGTAAACGAGTTTTTATCCATCCGGCGGCGGTAACTGGATTTTATAAGAAGTACCGAACGATTTTTTACACCTTTTTAGTATTTATTTTTATGGTTCTCCCTTGGACTAAATTCGACGGAGAACAGACTATCTTGTTAGATCTTCCTCACCGCAAGTTCGTGTTTTTTGGATATATATTTTGGGCACATGATGGACCGTTAATATTTTTTCCATTGATTTTGGCGGTGATGACTTTGGTGTTAGTGACTTCTGTTTGGGGACGGCTTTGGTGTGGATGGGCCTGTCCGCAAA
>JAGRAA010000215.1 GCA_020435185.1 Bdellovibrionales bacterium
GAATAGGGAACTGTTACCTTTTACTTGGCGTATTGAACGGCACTCGTTTCTCTAACAACTGTAACTCTTATCTGACCAGGAAAGGCTAATTCTTCTTCAATTTTTCTAGCGACACGTTTACTCAGATCAAGAGCATTCATGTCGGACACTTTTCTTGAATCTACAAGCAATCTAATTTCTCGACCGGCACTCAAAATATAAGTGTTCGTTACCTCGGTAAAGCTATCACCAATTCTTTGAAGATCACCCATTTTTTGCGAGTAGGTTTCGGCGGTAGATCTTCTTGCTCCAGGTCTGGCTCCAGAAATAGCATCGGCGGCGATGACGAGATAGGCAAGGTCTGTAGAGGGTTGCTCATCAAAATGGTGTGCTCTTACAGCATGAACAATATGTTGTTTCTCGCCGTGTTTGTCGATGAAATCTGCTCCGATAACAGCATGGCCGCCATCTATACTATGATCCATGGCTTTTCCGATATCATGAAGAACTCCCGCTCGTCGTCCATCCTGGATAGGAAGGCCGAGCTCAGAACAAAGTAAACCACAGAGCCAACCTACCTCTCCCACATGGAAATATTGATTTTGAGAAAAGGAGTAACGATATCTTAAACTTCCCAACATATTTCTTACTTCTGGGTGAAAATCTTTTATTCCAAGCTCATTAGCCAATTTGTTTCCATCTTGTCTTATGCGCTTAAACAACTCTTTCGTTTTCAGTTGAGTTATTCTTTTAACATGCGCCTCATCTACATGAGGGTCTTTAATGAGCTTTTCGGCAATAATACGCATTAACTCTCGTCTTACAGGGTCAAAGGCAGAAACATTGAGAAAGAGTCTTTCTTCATAAAGAGTGAGGTCAACACCGACAAGTTTTTCGAGTAGGGCGAGATGTTTGTTTTCAGGCCCAGTCACTTTTCTCATAACTTTCTCATTTGAGAAGTTTATATTATTAATTCCACGTTCTGAGCTATAGGGTCTTTCGAAGCGATTAAGAATTGTGTATATGACACGTTTTGCTTTTTTCTCCATTTCGTGGCTTAAATCAGAGTCTAAGTTTTGATACTTTTTGGTCATAAAGACTTTATGGTCGTGGACAATTTGTTGCTTTAAGTTTTGTATCACTTCAGGTCGATGTGAATTTAACTTCTCTAGAAGCAGATTTTCGTATCTAGATCTTATTGTGTCTCTTGAGGTTATAACTTTTTTTAACTGATCTTGATTCTGATTTAAATTTTTGGTCAGAAAATCAACCTTCTTGTTAAATCTATGATTGCGATCATAAGTGGACTTTAGCTTTTGCTCCAAAAGAGATTCTTTTTCTGAAATTTCTTTTTTTAAAGCCTCCAGGTCGTGCTCAATAGGAGCTGAGAACTTTTCATAGTCAGAAAGTTTTTCTTCTTTAAACTCCTCAGCTTCTCTTTGTGCATTAGATAAAAGTTCGTCAGCCTTTTCTTGCGCTTCTTCCACAAGATCTTGTGCTTGTTCGTTGGCGGCTTTTATTTGAAAGGAGCGCATAAGAAGAACCAGCGTTCCTACAACTAAAAGGCCTAATAAGGCTCCAATTGCATAAATCATAATAGACATAAATAATCCTCTCGTGAGCATTATAGAATAGTTTAGGTCCAAAGTCTGTAGGCTTTTTTGAAACAAATAAAAACTCTCAGGGAGGGAGGAACTTAAAATGGGCAGATGGATGCCTAGAGATTCATTAAGATTCTATTAATGCAACGCATAAGTGAAGAATTGAAGGATCAACTATAAATACTGATGAATGAATCGCCGATAGGGGATTAGTTTAATAGAGGAGTTTTGGGTGGCAGACGGTACAATTCAGCTCAAAAGAGGAGAGAAGCTCTTTGAAGAGGGAAAGTCCATTGATTCGCTATATGTTATTCAATCAGGTAGGGTTTCTGCTTTTGTAGAACGTTCTGGTAAAAAAACAGAGCTGTTTCAGGTGGGTCCACCACAAGTTTTTGGAGAAGAGGCTTTATTTGGCGGAGGAAAGTTTGGCTTTACAGTAGAAGCCACGAATGCCGTACAAATTTTAAAGGTTCCCATTGCTGTATTTAAAAAACAAATTGATGAGTCTAGTGCGGGCAATAAAATTTTGTTTAAAAGTTTATCCGAAGAAGTAAAAAGATTACGAAGCTTACTGCGTTCACAGAAAATGGAGAATGAGGCTGTTCCTTGCCCTGAAATGCTGATTCCAAGAGTTTTCGGTGGCATAGCTATAGCCGGTCAACATGTAGGCAAATCTTTAATTGAGGATCTTCCTGAGGGATTTGAGTCTAAGTCTCCACTGCATGATGGTAGCTCTCGTCAAATTGGGTGGAGTCAATTAAAGGTTTATAGCACCCGATTTTTTATGGAATCTCCAAATAGAATTCTCAATGCTTTGCAAATTTTGGCAAATTTAGATTATGTGGAGTTATTTTATATTAAAAATGAAGATGAGGAAGATGAGTTAGACAATATTTACATTCATAAACCTCAGGAAATTGAACATTTTGCTGATTTTTTTCAGTATCATCTCTACAAACCAGGACGTAGCGAAATTATATATCCAGAAAAAATGGCTACTCTTGCTGCCAATAGCATAGTTGAGTTTTCAAAAGAATCTCAACCTGATTTTAGAGGGGTTACCAGAATAGAGTACTCTTCATTTTTAGATTTTTTTAAATCTCGTCAACGCGCAGAATTTAATAATACCTATCTTAATTTGCTTGAAAAGAAAGGATTATTTCTTCAAAGAAAAAATACGGATCAAGGTTTATTTTTGGAGTTTAATCGTGATGAATACATTGAAGCCGTTCAGAACTGGAAGTTTTTAGAGCAAATAAAAATTTGGAATGAAACCGGGAGAGTGGCAGCTAAGGTTATAGAAGCCGTGGTAGAAGAAGGTGCAGCTAACAGTTGCCCAGATTGTGGAGCCGAGGTTTCAGGTGTTCAAAAATTTTGTAGTGAATGTGGGTACAAGCTAGTTGCTTAAAGTCTTAAACTGACTCACAAAAATGTTGATATCTTACCCCTCACGTCTCGAAAAGCTTTGTTTCTTTAATAAGTTAGGTGGCTCGTTGTGGACTTTCCAAAGTGTAACTTTGGAAAGTACCGACCGAAATACGCATTTTCATTTAAAAATAAAATAGTTAGAGGTCGGAGGAGCACAGTCTAACAACATTTTTGTGAGCCAGTTGATACAATCATCCCCAACGATGATAGGCAGGATGGCCGGGCTTAACCGCAATAAACAAACCCTTACAACGAGCACAAAGCTCATCGTCAGACCATAGTTCGGCCTCAATAAAAGCTTTTTTTTCTGAGACTTCTGTTGCTATTGCCTTGAGGTGAACCGGTTTGCCGCTGGGAGTAGGTTTCATAAGTTGAACCGAGTATTCGGCCGTTACTGTACAAGGGGGAGCGTCTTGTTTGGTGAAGTTCATAATGGCCCAGGCTGCAGTCCAATTAGAGTGACAATCTAACAATGAACCTATGATGCCGCCATTGAGCATTCCGGGGAAGGCTTCGTGATGGCTTTCGGGTGTCCAATCGGCAACCGTAGAGTTACCTTCTGGAAAAGATTTAATTTTTAAACCTTTGGTGTTTGCGGGACCGCATCCAAAACAAATGCTATGAGGAGCATATTGATCTTGAAGAGCTATTTTTTGCATAAAAACTTCTTTCGAGAAATAATTTTTACATTTAAGACTCGGGAGTGTTTTTCTTGCTCGCATAGTTTTCCCGAATCCAATTGCGGGCATATTTTAGAAAACTTTCGTTTATCCCAAAATAAATAACAGAGCAAGAAAATTTGTTTTTTTCCGATTCGTGGGGCTCGCTATGATAAAAGCGGGCAGCTAATGATCTATTCGGAGCTTCGGCAAAAATACTGCCGTGTAAAAAAAGAGAAGTCCCAGGAGCAATAGGTGAGGGCAATTGAATGGTGGATCCGAATTCTGAAATGGTTTCTAAAATTGCAGACTTTGCCACAAAAACATAGGCTTTTGTGTCGAGCCAATGAGTGTTTTTAAGACAATATAGGGTAAAGGAGTTATTTGTTACAATACTTATGTTTATCGCTAGTTCATGGGCATTGATTGGAGAATTCAACAAGCCACGAATAGGTTTTTTTGAAAAATAATAAGCTTTTTCATAGGATTTTTCTCCTATTACGATGACTTTAATTTTTTTATTTTGATTGAGAAGGCCTCGGTTTCTAGCTCCTTCGTTTAGATTTTCATACCAACTATCGAAATCAGAAGGAATCATTTTGAAGTTAATAATGAGGACGTCGATTTTTGTTAATCGCGGACTTCTCCTATTCATTTCTTCAATTTCTTTTAGAATCGAATCGTTGGGAGCATTAATTTTGATATCAATCTCTTTATGCCCTTTTTGTTGATAAAAAGACGCCGAAAACAATTTTTGTTCGCCAGCAAGAGATTCAACGCAAAATAATTTATGAAAAGCATGACCTCCAGAGACAACCTTTATAGCATCCTCTAAGAGTCCGTCATTTTCTTCATGATCGAATAATTTCTTCCAAGCTAATGGATCAGAAAAGAAATCCTCTAATCCTCGATCTAATATTTTTTGACTATTATCGTAGAGTCCGCCTACTTTCTCTAAGTTTAGCGTTGTTTCATCGACAGTGAACTGTATTGAGCCAAGAGTCATGTCAAGCAATTCGGCAAAGGGGATTTGATCATTATAAGTAATTTTTTTCTTAGCAAAATATTTGTTTAAAAAATCTCTATAAGAGTATTCAATAGAAACTTTGTTACAGCTCATTTCGTTTGTTAAAATATTCGAGATACTGGCGCAGGTTGTATTATCTGGTTCAATAACAAGTATTTGTCGAGTGGCTTTTTCTTCTTCGGTGGCAAAAATGTTTAAATCACTGAGTTCGAAATGTTTAGGGTCATTGTCGATTAAGGGTTTATAGTTTTTATCTTTTAAAAATTTTTTTAAAGCTAATAAACTGTCTCTGGGCATTCCGAAATAAGAAAAATAAACAATAAACCGACTTCCGTCTTCATGGGGTTCATTTTCTATAACTTGGCCATGAAAATCAATGGTGTCGTTGCTCGCAGAGGGAAGTTGTAGATAAAAATGAGCCACCATATTTTTAGAAAGAGGATTTGGATTTATGATTGAAAAACCGATATTTGAAAGACCATGTATAGAAGTTCTTTTGGATATTTCAATATCGAAGTCTACGTTTTCTGAAAATAGAAATCGAGGAGTCGCTTTTTCTGGTAGTGTTAAAATAATATCGATTTTTTGTAGAAACAGAAGGCGGTCATAGGGTTGGTAAATGACATCGTCGACTAATGGATGCATGAGCTTGATTTTGTTGAATCCATCATCTTCATACTTAGTGATGACGAATCGAGGTTGTTGGTCCTCTAGCGTGTACCTAAACTTTTTAATATAATCTAATGTTTGTTGAATGAACTCTATGGGTTTCGATTGAACCGAATCAATAGAAAAAATAACCAAGTCTATTGTTGAAAGTCGATGATCGTTTTTAACTCTTTCATCATCTACAGTATCAGAGTCTGTATTGCCACGGAAATACTTATCGTAAAAAGCTTTGTCGCCTGCAAAGACGTTGAATAGATTTGAGTCATCAATTTCTTTGATATACTGTGCAGCTTGACGCGCCAAACGCTCGTCTTTGTCGATAATGATAACGTTAGACATTTTTGTTAGAACTCTTGTTAGACACTCTTGTTAGACCTCTTTATTCATTATACTTTTAATAGTAAATACAATTCAATGAATGGTATTAATCGGTCTTTTTCACTAGACCAAAGGTATGTTCGGTAAAGATTCTGTTAATAGAGTATAAATTTAATATCTAACGCCTTTGAAGATATTGAAGGTCTTTTACGGATTATTTCTAAACATGAAATAAGTTACATCATCTTCTAGAGGAGCTCCGTTTCTATACTGTTGAATATGTTCATCAAGCGCATTCATAGTATCGTCAAGGTTTTCATCCTTATTTCGTTTTATGATAGCATTAACGAACTCTCTTTCTCCCCACATTTCCCCTTGATCATTTTTTAATTCAGTTACACCGTCGGTATAAAAGACTAATCGTTCTCCTTTACTAATTGTAATTGTCGTCGACTCGTAGGTGCTATCGATAGCCTCTCCTAGTCGTGGACCTTGATTGTCTATTAAAGGTATAACATGGTTTCTTTTAACCTTATCTTTATAGGGAATGAGAAGAGGAGGATCGTGACTTGCGTTGGTATACTCTAGTTCATCTGTGTCGTTGTTGAAAATGCCAATGAAAAAAGTCATTAAAACTTTTCCTTTTGAAGATTCATAAATAGATTTATTTAAAATTTCCATAAGTTGAGCGCTGCTCAAATCAGGAAGCTGCTCTAAAACTTTCGCAGCTGAACGAGCGGCACTGGTCACCAACGCAGCAGGTACTCCGTGTCCGGTAGCATCGCCAATCCATAGGTAGGTTTTATTTTGAATTTGGTTATAATAGTACCAATCTCCTCCAGTCTCACTTGCTGATTGATAATACCCTCTAATAGAAAACGGTCCAAAATCAAAGGACGGTTCAGGAAATAGAGTGCTTTGTACAAGTTGAGCAGTCTGCAACTCAGCCTCCATTCTTGATTTTTCTGCTGTTTCAATAATGAGTCGATTAATTTCTCCAGCCATAATATTAAAACTCTTACTCAATTCTCCGATTTCGTCGTTGGAATTAAGTTTTAAGTTTACATTAAAGTCTCCCTGTGAGACCTGAGTGGTCGCTTGATGGAGTAGTTTTAAGCTGGCGGTTAATTTATTTGCTGCTAAAATTGCGATGACAATAGTAAGAAAAATTAAAAATAGTAAAAAGACAATCGATTTAATCATTAGAGCTTTTAATGCTTCTAAGGCTGTACTTTTAGGAACGACGGAAATTATTCGAAGATCACCAAGACCTACTTTCACCGTAGAAAGTAGTAGAGTATCAGAACTCATTTTATATTCGTTTACGCTTTGAGGGGAGTTCAATTTTGAGAGAGAAAACTCAATAGCTTTTTCTACGGTTTGATCAGAAATTTCAGGATACATTTTGTTTTGTGGGCCAGCTAAAATTTGTGCCTGTTGATTAACAATATACATATCCTGTAAAGTTGGATTTTGAATATCTTGTAAAAAATGTCCATTGTTAATCAGAGAAATGATGATTGCATTTTGACCATTCACAACCGATCTTAAAGCGAAGAGCCAAAGCGAATCACTGGCTTTTATAGTACGAAGGCTGATTTGATTTTGTTCCGCTTCCAAGCAAAGTGTTTGTATGACTTCGTCATATGTCTTTTCGAAAGCGCCATCGGTTCTGGCATTTTTAAGGGTGTTATGAGTGACATATTTATTTGTTCTCATATCTATTTTATAGACACCGACAAAATCTATATTTTTTTCAGAGGCGAATATTCCCTTCGAGTAACTATGAAAGCCATGTTCATTATATCCTCTTAGCAAAAACTCAATCTTGTCTAGATTAAAGTCCAACTCAGACTTAAGTTGAGTCGATGTTCCTTGAGCTTTAGAAAGGGTTGCTTCAAATACATAAGCAATTTTATCTTCTCTAAAATCATTTTGGGCTATGGTCGCGTAGACCAGTAGAATAGCCAAAGATAGCCCTACTAACATGGTCAATAATTTAAATTTAAGTGAAATTTTCATGGTCTGGTTCTCCCATTTATATTTTGCACGTAAATATTTAATTTTAGAAGAAAAATTATTAAATTTATCGAGAAGATTTCTCGATAAGTCAATTGTATATGAATGGCAATAACTCCTTAGGGCTTAGCTCTTTAGATAAAATAATAGTTCTTATATCTTCTTTGATTGCAGGTGTTTTTGGTTACCTGTTGATTAATGAACATATAGTAATGGATTATTTTTTACCGAAAAAGGTGGGCATAGTTTCTATAGGAGAGGTTTATCAGACCCAAAACGATGTAAGACGTAAACTAAAGAAAAGCATAAGTTGGTATAAGTTAAATCAAGAAGAAATTGTCTTTGAAGGAGATAGTGTTTTTTCTGGCGAAAACTCTGAAGTTGTGGTGCAGTTGGCTTCGGGGATTAAAGTTAATTTAGGATCAAACAGCTTAGTTGTTTTAAAAAAGCAAAACGATAATTTCATTTTAGATCTGCAAGTGGGAGAGGTATCAGCCGAAGCATCGAACGAAGGTCGATTATCTTTGTTACAACAAGGAGATGTTGCTGAAATTGATTTCACTCAAAATTCAAAATTAAGTTTGGTTAAATCTAAAGCTGGAGACATCTCAGTTTCTTCTATTGCTGGTCGAGCGTTAGTTCGTACTCAAGCAGATTCTCAAAGAATCGAAAAGAATATTGGGGTTTCCATTGATAAAACTCTTAAATTAGAGAAGAAGACATTCCCTATTCGAATGGTGGAGCCCACGGCTGGGGCGATCATTTGGAAATCTTTTATGGAGCACATTGTTTTTTCTTGGGAATACCAAGGCTTAAAAAAGACTGATTACACTCTAGAGTTTGCAAAAGACAGACAGTTTAAACAAATATTTTACTCGCAAACAACTCCGGAAAATAGAATTATCGCCAAAGAGTTTCCAATGGATGAAACATTTTTTTGGAAAGTGCAAACAAAAGATGAGTCTGGATTAGTTGTAGAAAGTAAAGTAAGAAAATTAACAGTTCGATCAGCTGAGCCCGTAAAACTGATATATCCTCTTCATCAAGGTCAAATTCAAATATCTGATAATAAAGATAAAATTAGCATCCCGTTAGAATGGATGGGCAAGTCTTTAAATACTAAATATGTATTCAACATGGCGACAGATGTAAGTTTTAAAAAACTGTTGGTTAATGAGCAGGTCAATAAAGCCTTTGTCAGAAAAAATCTAGGTGAAGGAATTTACTATTGGAGAGTTAGAGTTCTAGCGCAAAAAGTAAATACTGCATGGAGTGAAACCAGAAGTTTTTCAATTGTTTCTCATCGCGAAATAGTTCAAGAAGATGAACCTAAAGAAGAGAAAGAAGAGAAGCAAGAAGAGGTTGTTGAAGAAAAAGAACAAAAGGAAAAGATAGTCGATTTCAAAATGAAGGCGAAGTCTGAGGACTATTTGTTAGACTTTGATCAGACACTGAGCTCGAGGGATCCGGCTTCGGTGAAAAAGGCTATTTTGAATCCACCAAAAATAGTTTGGCCTAAACAAACTGGTGCGATCACATATAGAGTTCAAATCACAGAAGGGGATTCCTTCGAAAAGCCATTTTTGGATAAATTTATGAGTTCGAATAGTCTAGAGTGGACACCAGAGTCCTCTGGAATGCACTATTGGCGAGTAAAAGCTATTAATGATAAGAAAGAAGAGATTACGAAGTGGTCAAAAACTCAAAAAATAAATATAAAGTTGCCACCTATTTCTTATCCGAAATTAAATAAATTGACTAAGTCTGTTGATTCTCCGAAAGGATTGAACGCAGATCATAAGTATAAGTTAAAATGGAAAGACGTACCGATGGCCTCTTACTATTTAACAGAGATCAGTCAAGATGCTACATTTGCAAAGAAAAAGCAGTTTGTTTCAAAGGGTTCCAGTGTGCTTATACCCACTCGCTCCGGAGAGTACTTTGTAAGAGGTTATGTGCTCAATGATCAAAAAAGAAAAGTGAGTTCTGCCGCAGAAACATTAAAAATTAAATTAGAAACTAAATTAAAATTAGAGACACCAAAATTAGACTTACCAGATAATCAAATGTCTATTGTTACTTTCGGAAATAACTTTGAGCCGGTGCTTTTTAGTTGGTCGAAGATTAAAAACTCTAAAATCTATCGTCTTCAGCTTGCGAAAACTAAGGACTTTAAAGTATTGATTTTAGATTCAGAGGTTTCAGAAAATAGCTACTTACTAACCGAAAAGAAAGGTAAGGGAAAAATCTATTGGAGAGTAAGAGCGGAGTATCAGAGCTCCACCTCTTCTTGGAGTAAAATTAGA
>JAGRAA010000216.1 GCA_020435185.1 Bdellovibrionales bacterium
AAGATCAAACAGATGATCAATAGAACAAGGTTTACTGCTCTAATACTCTATGTACTCTTATTATCAAACCAATCTGCACTTGCTCTCACCATGTCGGGGGCGTTGGCCAATTCGGTGGCCGATCAAGAATACGTTTTAAGAAGTAAAACCTGCTCTCCCACCTCTCTAAACACTAAGTGTGATCTCAAGCCTCATGTCGTTTTTTTTGTTCACGGACTAACCGGGAAGGATGCTACTTTTCATGAGCTTCATAAATCCCTTATCCATCAATATGGCGATTACAAAAACTTACATATATATAGCATCGACTACCCTACCTCTCCAGAACAGTATAAATTTCTAGGGCTAGATAAAAAAAGAGCAAAAGAATCAAAAAACAAAAAAGAGCTAGAGTACATCGAAAGCATCGAAGATCGAGTAGCCAATCTGCACCCCTTCCACTTCGCAAAAATTATGAATACTAAAATCATAGATTATCTTTACGAAGCTGAAGCTCAAGATATCCGTGAATGCAAAACTGCTTATGCTGAAAATTCTCTTGAATACGAGCAATGCTACAACAATCGTGTAACTCTAAATACAGAATATTCTTTAATTGTACATAGCCAAGGTGGGCTTGCTGCCATGGCTTATCTCAATACTTGCATTAATCCTGACCACTTTGAGAAATGTCGATATAACGATGGCATTAAGATATACCACCATCTTTTTATTACAAAAAATATGGACGATGTCCGAGAAAACCTTTTTCAAGAAGTCAGCGATAGTCTAGACGCTCTTAAGGAGCACACAAGGCGACCTCCACAAGACTTGACTCAACTAGGACTAAAAGGTGCACTGTATGCTCCAAATTTAACAAATATGATCTCTCTTGGATCGCCATTCTGGGGTTCTCCGACAGCCAATAAAGGCATCCAATTCGAACCCTTATTGAGTGCCGTTCATGAAACCATTGCGTTACCGAAAAGGCAGGTTATTCAACTGGCTATTGGGAGTAGAGGCCTGTCTTGGCAAAGAAACAATATGCTCAATCGAAAACTCATCTCAGAGAATGGTGTTTGGACAAATCATTATCCACCTAAATTTAGAGCCTTTAATGTATCCGGAGTAATCCAAAGAGGAAATGCTTTTGACAAAGCCTATGGCCTTGGAGACTTTGTGATAGACTGGTTTATAGATTCTGAATATCATGAAAATGACATTATCGTACCGGCTCCAGAGGCTCGCCTTGATTTTATCTATTATCTAGAAAACATCGATAGCCCAGAAGCCTCTCCCCTTAGAGGTCGAACTTATGCCGTTGATAGCTACCATCCCTTTAATTATAGTCATGTTCCACTTCCTCTTGTCGACTCCGTTTCTGGCATGACGGTATTCTTGATGGACAACAATCAATACCAACAAAGTAATGCGTTTAAAGTCATAAAATTAGCTTTAGATAGTACATTCAATCCAGAATATAATTCTACTCAGGCTCGAGAAGAGATAAAAAAATCTTACGTTGGCAAACTCTCTAACTTTACCTCAGAAATTAAATTAGTGACTCCGCATGGGTATCACCGGCCAATTTCTATCGTCGAAGACGAGATACAAATTCAACCTAAAAACCCTGAGGAGTTTGAAGCCGTTAAGCTTAAGAATACAACCTACGTGAAAACGAATAGTCAAAATAACTATGCAGAAAAAATAAAATACTATTACTGGCAGACTTACTATCATATCGGTCGATTTAGCCCCACTTGGTCTTTCTATCCAAAAACTCAAAATTTAGACGATCAGTTTGCCAAACTCAGAGGTGGACACCGATTAAATTATAATATTGAGCCTCTAGGGTTTGAAAAGAAAAGTTTTTATAACCTGGTTATGCCTTCTTACACGAGCTACGCTGAGGTATTCTTAAAACCTTATTTACCTTTGGCTCCTTCCCAAAAAGTTATCAATGGTGAGTTAATTCTCGGCCATTGGGCTTATGGCGGAAACAAGAAAGAATTTTATCTCGACAGTAATAAAAGCCTTCACGTCAGAAACTCAACCTCATCGATGGGCCAATATTGCCATATTGGAATCATGGGACAGCTTACTCCTGACCGCTTTAAGCATACCGAAAAGGCCGGGATGAGTCGCGCAGATTTTATCAAAAACCGAAGGTCCTCCATTATATTATATGGTCGAAGATCAGATGTAGCCAACGAAGTCATTACCAGTGAATGGAACAATAGAGAATATCCAGTGGGAGCCTACCTTTGGAATAAGTATGCACGAAATCAAAATAAATTTTTTGCATCAGTTACCGAGCCTACATTTGACGAGCAAAATCCGGATCTATCTCCTTATCGAGCTCCGGTGGGAACTGTTGTAGAAGTCATTGGACGTTATCGACAAGGGCTTATCGACGATTTTTCTGAAATCGCGAGAGAATGCTCTCCAGAAGAAAAACTACGAGGCTTAAGCGCGTGCCAGACTCAATCCATCGATCGATATCTAATCACCAGCCCAGAAATTAGAAAAGCCGATAGACTTAAGAGCCCCCATAGTGTGGGAATCACTAATTCAAATGGTCGAGTCCTAGGCGTGCGATGGGTCAACGTCGTTGATGTCGACATGCTTAAAACCCATGAAAGTCTCCCTGTGAGAAACCCCATTAATCAGGAAAAAACAATGAGAAATGACAGCCGCTGTATTGGTCCGGAAGAAAATATTCAGTATCAAAAAGCTGGATCCGTAGCCGGCTATTATTACCGTGATCTTGAGTCAAAAAAACTGAGCAAAAGAGCTT
>JAGRAA010000217.1 GCA_020435185.1 Bdellovibrionales bacterium
TTCTCCTTTTTTAAAAACGTCGCTAGTAAATGTATCTAGGGGGTGGAGCTGCGGATCTGTTGTTATGCTTCTTTCCGCAAGGGCCTTAATAGAACTAGTAGATAAAAGAGAAATGAAAAATAGACTGAACAAGGTAATGGTTTTCATGTCTTTTAGTTTAAGTGAAAAGAACGGAGAGAGTCATGATACGCGAGACCATTCTTGACGTTCGTCAGCTCTTAAAGAGATACTTTAAGAAGCGGGAGTGGGCTCCCTAGATGGACGAACAAAAAGAAGTAAATTCATGGCGAAACTTTTATTTTTTTGTAAACCACAAAAAGGATTTCTTTTTATGGGTGTGGTGATCATGTTGATCACTCTAAGTCTATTAGGAACAGTGGCTGTGGTTAGTATGGCTCCTAATTTTGAAGCTCAAGCTACAGAGATGACCTATAAGAGAGCCGAAATGGTCAGAGCAGCTCTTGATGAATATAGGTTGAACAACGGAGGAGCTGGAGGAAGCTTTCCCGCTGTACTCACAGATCTCATTAATGATACAGGGACCAGCTGCGCAGTGGATAACAACTCTGGCAATTCTACCTACTTAAGCTTACAGGGGTGGTGCGGACCGTATTTGGATACTCCTATTGTAAATGATGTGAATTATTATTTTCGAGATGGTTGGGGAAATGACTTTTCCTATGATAATTCGACGGGTGGGTTTTATAGTTTTGGCCCCAATCAGGTCGATGATTCCGGTGGAGGGGATGACCTCGGCTTTTAATGGCTTCTGTAATTTTTACAGCAACTATACTTGAGAAGTAAAAAGAGTGCTAGTATGCCCCGCTGATATGTCAATAAAGAAACTTTTTCTATTTCTATTTCTATTGTGTAGTGAGAGCGCTCAAGCTTACACTTCCAGTTGCGTAATGATTTTTATAGATGTGAATCGGCCCACTGCTACCCCTATTCAATATAATTATAATAAATTTGTAGACACCGAAGTTCAATATTTGAATCATAGAATGAATTATCAGTTACTGAGAATAGATGCCTATATAAAGGCATTATTGCGAAAGCCTACTTCCAGAAGATGGGGAACGAGGGCTCATAAATTTTTGCGAGAATTATCTGTTAAGTATGATTTAGGTTTTTTTACTATTCGTCTAGAGATGGACCGTGTGGTTCGACAAGAAGGAGAGTTACTCAAAGTCTTTGTAAAGAAATGGTTTGACACTCAGATTTATGGAGTGAAATTGGCAAAAGTGAACTCCGTAGAAGAATTGATGTTTGAACTTCGGCAAAAAAAGCAAAGAGATTTTTTGATGGCTTTGATGACTCATCATAAGGATTGGAATAAAGAAGAATTGGTCGAAATTGCATATGTTTTATCGAGAGGAGTGGAGTCGTTTGAAGAAAGCTTCTTGCGGATTGGTGAAAGATCAATTTATTCTGTGCAAGTGTATCATTCTGTAAGGGGATTTTCTAAGTCGAAGGTTCAAGTCTTAAACGGCGTAAACGAGAGTAAAATATCTGTAAAAGCAAGTTATTAAGTTGCCTTCTGTTTTGATCTGTTGAATCCGAAGTGATCTCGTGAGAAAAATTAGATTGATGAATTAGAGACTTTTGGTTACTACTTATATCTAAGTATAAAGGAATATTTCATGAATAAAATTTATATTAACGGTAAGTATTTTGATAGCGAATCTGCAAAGATATCTGTTCTAGACAGAGGGTTTCTTTTTTCTGATGGAATTTATGAGGTGATTCCCAAGGTTGGTCCGGATTGGGTTGGTTTTGACGAACACTTAAGTCGAATGCAGCAGAGTTGTAAGGAACTGCATATTGATCAGCCAGAAGAGAATTGGTCTGAGGTTGCTGAACAATTGTTGCATGATGAGGGATATGACAATGATCAAAGCTGCTTTATTTACATCCAGGTGACAAGAGGGCAAATGCCTATGAGAAACCATGTGTATTCAGAGATTACTCCTAATAGGGTCGCTTGGCTTCAACCCATGAGTGTTCCTTCGAAAAGCGAAGTGGCAAAAGGTGTAAAAGCTATATTTCAAGAAGATTTAAGGTGGGGGAGATGTGATATCAAATCCATTTCTTTGTTAGGAAATATAATCGCTAAAAATGCTGCAGTAAAGGCTGGTGCTGAAGAGGCTTTATTAGTAAAAGGAGATTTTGTTTTAGAGGGCTCTTCTTGCAATTTATTTATTGTTCGCTCAGGAACCGTTTTTACTCACCCTTTGAGCAGGCAGATTCTACCGGGCGTCACGAGAAGACTCTTAGTTGAAGTGTTAAATGAGCAGTCGATCCCCTTGGTTGAAGAGCCGTTTACTCAAACAGAAGTTTTAAAGGCAGACGAAGTTTGGCTGACAAGTTCAACCAAAGGTGTAATTCCTGTGACTCAAGTAGACCAGAAGAAAATAGGCGATGGGGAGAGCGGAGATTTGTGGTCCAAAGTTTATGATGAGTTTCAAAAGAAATATCTTTCAGAAGTATAGGATGATTTAAGCTTCCGTTTTCCTATTTTAGGGCGTCTCTAAATTGAGAAAATTTGGAGCGAATGAGTACTAAAGATTCAAGACTTATTCCTAATTCAGAAGCAATTACTCTAATCTCGCCTTCTTCTCGTGATGAAATAGATTGATCAGAGGCAGAAACTTGATAGAGACATTGAATCAGCTCTTCTTTTTCTTTTTTTGTAGCTATTTTTTTAAACTCGCGGGTGACGATGTAGTGATCAGTACTTCCAGACAAAATATTTTGTTGCTCGGCGATAGAAACGATATCTTCAGCTTCCTTAGTTGAAACACCAGAGTTTTCTATCATAATTTTTTTCATTGATGTTTTTTCTTCATTGCTAACATCAAAGTCTGCATAGGCGACTCGCCCTAGTATGAAGGCGTATAGAGCGACATAGTGAGCTTTTTCTTCTGAATAATT
>JAGRAA010000218.1 GCA_020435185.1 Bdellovibrionales bacterium
GGGGAAACATGGATGTGTTCAAGGCGCTACTTGCCATTATATTGTTAGCTGTTGTTACATCGGCTTGTAGTAAATCTGATCCCGCACAGGTTTTTTCTCTATCAGAAAAAACCAATTGCCAAGGACTCAGAGTAAAAAATGAGTTTCTAGTTCGCTGGAAAAGTGGTGCTTTGACCCTCGAACATTTTGATGGAGATCATCATCAGTTTATTAATGACTTTATCTCTCCCCAGCTAGAAAAAATTGAACATGCAGAGTACAACCATAAAGTTTTTGAAGTCTTTCCCTCTGACTCCGGACAACCCCAGGAAGTTCCTTATTTTGCGTCTGATTTTAACTGGGGAGCCTCTTACTCTCACGCAGATTTCGCTTGGCAAAACAATGTCCGCGGCCAAGGCATCATCGTCGCCGTCATTGATGACGGTGTAAACATTCACCATCCGAATCTGGCCAATCAAATCTATTACAATCCTGGAGAAAACGGGCTGGATGCCAATGGTAAAGATAAAGCCACAAACAACATTGACGACGACGGCAATGGTTATGTCGACGATTTTGCCGGATACAATTTTGCCAAAAACTCTCCCTACAATGAAGACACAGGAAAGCTCCCCTATCGAGGACATGGATCTCACGTTTCTGGAACCATAGCAGCAGAACATCACGATTCAGAAATTACGTTTAAATATCCTCAAGGCATTGCTCCAGAGACTAAAATTTTACCTTTAGATTTTATAGATGATGACGCAGGAGGAACTATTCTTCAGGCCATTGCCGCCATTGAATATGCCGCCAATATGGGAGCGAAAATCATCAATGCCAGCTGGGGTGGGCCGGGCTGCTCAATTGAGCTCAGCAACACCATCGCAAAATTAGAAGATAAAAACGTATTATTTGTCGCTGCAGCGGGGAATGCCAGCAATGATATTGATAAAGTTTATCTTCAAGAGTTTCCTGCAGCGTTTATTCATCCTACACAAATAACAGTGGGCTCCATCGCACAATCTGGTTACATGGCTGGTCATTCAAATTACGGCGCAAAACACGTGAGTATTTTTGCTCCTGGAATGAATATCATTAGCACGGTTCCTCCTTACAAGCCGGACCCCAATAAAAACGAAACCATTTATTGGGATGATATGTCCGGGACAAGTATGGCTACTCCACATGTTTCTGGAGCTGCGGCTCTGTTGTGGTCTTATAAACCCAGTGCTACGGCGCGGGAAATTAAAGAAGTGTTGTTAAAAAACAGCGCTTATCATCCCAGCTATATTAACAGCTCTCAAGGCCGTTTAGACATCAAAAGCGCTCTAGAAGCTCTTATGGAAATACCTCCAACGCCTTAATTTTGCTGCTATATTTATAGCCCGCGTCTAAAATCCTGTAAATTTAGGTGATCCGCCTATATAGGCATGCTAGAACTTCTAGCCTATGAGATATTTTATAAGTGATTTGTCCAAATATGTGGGCGAACGAGTAGAGCTAAAGGGTTGGGTTTATAACTATCGTTCCAGTGGTAAAATTAAATTTTTACAGCTTCGAGATGGAACGGGTATTTGTCAGTGCATTTTCTTTAAAGGAGAGTGCGACGAAAACGCTTTTGAAATCTTTAAAGATATCACTCAAGAAACCAGCGTTAAAGTCACCGGCGTAGTGAGAGAAGAGCCGCGATCTCCTGGTGGCTATGAATTAGGAGCAGAAACTCTAGAAATCATCGCTCCCTCTGTAGACTATCCCATTACTCCAAAAGAGCATGGTACCGACTACTTGATGAACCATCGCCATTTATGGATTCGTTCAAAACGCCAACATGCCATCTTACGAGTACGCTCCGAAATCGTTTCTGCTATTAGAAGTTTTTTCGATGGAAACGGTTTTACATTGACGGATGCCCCTATCTTTACACCCAGTGCCTGTGAAGGGACCTCTACTCTTTTTGAAACCCAGTACTTCGACGAAAAGGCTTATCTTTCACAGTCTGGCCAACTTTATATGGAGGCGACCGCGGCAGCCTTTGGAAAAACCTATTGTTTTGGACCTACTTTTAGAGCAGAAAAATCGAAAACACGCCGACATTTAATCGAATTTTGGATGGTTGAACCCGAAGTGGCTTTTAATGACCTTTATGACAATATGGAATTGGCAGAGCAGTTTGTTGAGTATGTCGTGCAAAGAACCATTACCAATCGCGCAGAAGAATTAAAAACTCTAGAGCGTGACGTCTCAAAACTTGAAGTTATTAAAGGCCCTTTTCCTCGCATACATTATGAAGAGGCCGCCCAAATGGTGAAAAAAGAAAATCCAGATTTCATTATTGGCGATGACTTTGGCGGGACCGACGAAACTATTATCAGCTCTAAGTTTGATAAGCCAGTATTCGTCCATCACTACCCTACTGCGGTTAAAGCTTTTTATATGAAAGAAGAACCCTCAGATCCAAAATATTCTTTGAGTGTTGATATGTTAGCTACAGAAGGATATGGAGAGCTTATTGGCGGGGGCCAAAGAGAAGAAAATATTGAGGTATTGAAAAAGAAAATCGCAGAACACGGTCTTAATGAAGAAGACTTTAAATGGTACTTAGATGTTAGACGATATGGAAGCTTCCCTCATTCTGGATTTGGATTGGGTGTAGAGCGTACCGTTGCGTGGATTTGTGGAATTCCCCACATTAGAGAAACTATACCCTTTCCCAGATTATACGGAAGAAATTATCCTTAAACAAAGCAGGAGAACTCATGAATAATATGGAAACAAATTTAGGAGCCAATGGCACTAAAACCTTGAACGAGTTAAAAATTGATCATTTAGAATCTCTTAATGAAGAAGCTCTCGTTGGTGGCGGTGCTGATCGCATTGAAAAACAAAAAGCCGGAGGGCGCTTGTCTGCTCGAGAGCGATTAGATGTGCTGTTGGACCCAGGAAGCTTTGTAGAAATAGATAAATTTGCACAACATGCCTGCCAAAACTTTGGGATGGACGATAAAAAAATTCTGGGCGATGGGGTTATTACCGGATATGGCCGAATTAACGGTAAGCTTGTTTATGTCTACAGCCAAGACTTCACGGTTTTTGGCGGAAGCATGTCTCGCACGCAAGCCAATAAAATCTGTAAAATTATGGAAATGGCCATGAAGAATGGTGCTCCTGTTATTGGATTAAATGACTCTGGGGGCGCGAGGATTCAAGAAGGTATCGAAGCTCTTGGTGGATATGCCGATATTTTCTTAAAAAATACTATTGCATCAGGAGTTGTTCCTCAAATTAGTGCAATCATGGGCCCTTGTGCTGGTGGAGCTGTTTATTCTCCTAGTCTTACCGACTTCATCTTTATGGTAAAAGATACGAGTTATATGTTTGTGACAGGACCAGAGGTCATTAAGTCTGTCACTCACGAAGAAGTTACAAAAGAAGAACTTGGTGGAGCATTGACTCACAATAAAAAATCTGGTGTTGCCCACTTTGCATGTGAAAACGATAAAAACTGTCTTCTTTTAATCCGCGAACTACTCAGTTTTTTACCTGGAAATAATTTAGATGATCCTCCTTATCTTCCTACTAAAGACAGAGCTGATCGTGTTGAAGAAAGCTTAAATACTTTTATTCCAGATAATTCAAAAAAACCCTACGACATGAAGCAACTTATAAATAAGGTTGTGGATGAAGGCTATTTTCTTGAGGTTCAACAACATTATGCTCAAAATATCATTATTGGATTTGCACGTTTTAATGGCCGAAGTGTCGGTATAGTGGCAAACCAACCCCAAGTACTAGCCGGTTGTTTAAATATTGAATCCAGTATTAAAGCCGCTCGATTTATTCGGTTTTGTGATGCTTTTAACATTCCGGTGGTCAGCTTTGTGGACGTCCCTGGCTTCTTACCTGGAACGGATCAAGAGTGGCAAGGAATCATTACTCATGGCGCCAAATTGCTTTATGCTTACGCAGAAGCGACTGTGCCTAAGGTCACCTTAATTACTCGTAAAGCTTATGGTGGGGCATATGATGTTATGTCTTCTAAACACTTAAGAGGAGATATTAACCTTGCTTATCCAAGTGCTGAAATCGCTGTTATGGGTGCTGATGGAGCCATTAATATCATTTTTAGAAACGAAATTAAAAACGCAAAAGACCCAGAGGCAGAAAGACAAAGACTAGTGAAAGACTACGAAGATAAGTTCGCTAATCCTTATGTCGCTGCAAAAGTTGGATATATCGATGAGGTCATAGAACCTGCAATGACGAGAAAACGCATTATTGATTCTCTAGAAATGCTTAAAAATAAAAAAGATACAAATCCACCAAAAAAACACGGAAATATTCCACTTTAAAAGGGGCAATGACTTATGTTTAAAAAGGTACTTATAGCAAACAGAGGAGAAATTGCCATTCGGGTGATACGAGCCTGTCGCGAAATGGGAATTCCCAACGTCGCCGTCTATTCAGATGCAGACAGAAATTCTCTGCATGTTATGTTGGCAGACGAAGCTTATCATATTGGTCCAGCCCCAAGTGTAGAGTCTTATCTTTGTATTGATAAAATTATTTCTGTAGCCAAGCGTTCAGGAGCCGATGCCATACACCCCGGATACGGTTTTTTAAGTGAGAACGCCGCCTTTGCAAGAGCTTTGAAGCAAGCAGAAATTACTTTCATAGGACCAACTCCTGAGAATATCGAAGCTATGGGTGATAAGCTCGCTTCAAGAGAATTAATGAAAAAAGCTGGAGTTCCTACTGTTCCCGGCACAGAAGGAACTGTCGACAGTGTTGAACACGCTGTAGAAGCCTGCAAAGAAATCGGATATCCGGTCATGATTAAGGCCTCGGCAGGAGGAGGAGGAAAGGGAATTCGTGTTGCTCATTCAGAGGCAGAATTACCTAGTGCCTTCAGAGCCTGTCAATCTGAAGGCAGAAACTACTTTAATGACGACCGTGTCTTCATTGAGCGTTTTATTCAAAACCCTAAACATATTGAAGTCCAAGTTTTTGGCGATAAACATGGTAACGTCGTTCATCTTTTCGAAAGAGAATGTTCAGTACAAAGACGTCATCAAAAAATCATCGAAGAGTCTCCTAGTATTTCTGTTCCAGATGACGTAAGAAAAAAAATGGGTGATGTGGCGGTCCGTGCTGCCAGCGCCATTAAATATGAAGGCGCCGGAACCATAGAATTTATATTTGATAACAATTCCAAAGAATTCTTTTTTATGGAAATGAACACCAGGCTTCAAGTCGAACATCCTATTACCGAACTAGTAACAGGAATCGATTTGGTGCAAGAGCAGATCACCGTTGCCGCCGGGAAAGAGCTTTCTTTCAAACAAGAAGATGTCACTCAAAAAGGGCATGCCATTGAATTAAGAATTTGCGCAGAAGACCCTGTGACCATGGCTCCCAGCCCTGGAAAAATTAGAATATATCGTGCCCCGCAAGGAGCCTTTGTAAGAATGGATGGTTATGCTTATAGTGGCTACGAAATTCCAATCCACTATGACCCTATGATCGCCAAGCTTTGTGTTTGGGGCAATGATCGTCAAGAGTGTATTAAACGATTAAACAGGGCTCTCATGGAATTTATGATGACTGGAGTGAAAACAAATATAGTTCTTCACAGAAATATATT
>JAGRAA010000219.1 GCA_020435185.1 Bdellovibrionales bacterium
TTCTCCCTAAGCTCACCAAGGGAATGTCCCACTGATTTTGAAACGGCCATAAGCTGTCCTTTTGCTTTTGTACGTAGGAATCTATTTCTTTCCTTTGAGCAAAAACTTCTTTTTTAATTTGGTCTGACGATAGGCCATAGGTTTTGAAAAAATCTTTATCTATATATAAGTTGTCAAAATCCTTAGATAGCTCGCCATAAAGAACAATATGGCTATTCCCCTTCAAAATTTGCTGCCCTTTTTGCAAAGAACTTTGCGCCACCAGGTCAACCGTGTCCATAGAGTTAGAAAAGAAACGATCTATTTCAGCCGCCAGTCTCTCGACGGATGTTTTATTGTACTCAAAGACCAAGTTAACTTTATCTTGTTTAAAAAAGCTTACGGCTAGGTACAAATAAGCGGATACACAGGCAAACAGGAGAAAACTGATCACAAGTAAGATTTTGTATCGAATAGAAAAGGAGCTCTGTTGACGAGCTAATTCATGGGTACTCATAAATTTACTATCGGCTGAATTCTTGTAAAATTTGACCCAAATACTTGAAAAAACTTAAAAATAATCAAATTTTGTGTATCTCTTGTTCATCATAGATTACAAAAAATTTACAAAATTACCCCTTTGTCCGACTCCTTTCACCACGGCTGTAAATTCTCTGGTAAAACCACTTGCCCACCGACCAGTAATTAGATATAAGTCGGGGCTTGAATTTCAATAATCTCTTATATCTCAAAGGATTAAAATGGCTAATACGGGAAAAAAGTCAGCACGTTTTAAAATTCAAAGAAGGTTAGGGACCGAATTACCTGGTCTTGGCAAAGCTGGAGCTTTAGAAAGACGCCCCTACCCTCCTGGTGAAAATGGCAATAAAAGAAAAAAGTATTCGGATTTTGCTCTTCGTTTAGAAGAAAAACAAAAAATCAGATTTCACTATATTCTTAGAGAAAAACAACTTCGTCGTTTTATTCGCGACTCTAAAAGAGGCGGAGGAAACGAGTCTTGGATCACAAAATTAGTTGGTCTTTTAGAATCTCGATTAGACAACGTTGTCTTTCGTTTAGGCTTTGCACCGAGCATTAAGTCAGCTCGTCAGTTAGTCAGTCATGGTCACGTCCTTGTTGACGGAAAAGTTCTTAATATTGGTTCAGCTGTGGTTAAACCTGGACAGGTTATTTCTCTGAAAGAGAAAGCTTATGAAGGGCAAACTTACCTTCATGCAAAACAAAACCCTCGTCTTGAAGTCCCTGATTATCTTAAAAAAGAAGAGAAAAACGGCAAAGAGGAAGGTGAGATTGTAGCTACTCCTCGATTAGAGCACGTTCCTTTTACTTTTGATTCTGGACTATTCACAGAATATTACGCTGCACGTAAAGTCTAAGGTATTGTAACCCATTTTTGCATTACTCTCCGATAGAGAAACTAACTCATCTACGGATCGGAGAGTAAAAATGGAGCAGCCCTGGAAAAACCAAAAAAGCAATAACAACAAAGAACATCAAGCTTTCATTGAAACGCAAAACTGCTGTGCACTCTGCGGAAATGAGCTAAAAATCACTGTTGAATCCTATCTTTGTGACTATAATTTAAGAGAAGAAGCTTTTTGTGAGCGTTGCGAAATAAAGACCAGAATAAAAGATCATAAGTTACATTAGTCAAAAAAATGTCGGTTTTTTTGATCAAATTTTTGACATAACAACAAAGATAACAATAACTTAACACTAATTAATAAATAATTAATGTTGATTTATATCCTATAAACTTCCTATAATAATCTATAGAGCGAATATTCTTAAGTTCGCTCACGGAATCAGACAGATAACCATATCCCCCCTTTTGACCTAAAGGCGAAGTTTCCTAGCTGGGATGTGATTAATGAATAATAGTCTCTTCTAAGAGACCTTGAATTTGTCCTTAAATTAAAGACGGAGGTGTAATATGTCCAGTTTAAACATAAACGGTTTTGAGTTAGATGGTGAGCTTAAGTCTTTGATTAAACAACGTATGCTAAAGCTCGAAAAACATTCCCCATCGACATCTCACCAATTTGTTAATTTATCTAAATTGGCAGAAGGAATGTACCAAGGGTCTATTAAGGTCTCTTCTGTGGATCAAAAGTTTTTTTCCGAAGGGTCGTCGGAAGATATTCATCAACTGATCGAGCAACTCTCTCAAGATTTGGATCTCCAGTTATCTAACTGGAAACAAAATAGAAAATTATTTGAGTAATTAAAATATAGCTAATCAAAGATATAGGGCTGTTTTCCTGTTAAACAGCCCTTTTTATTTTTATAACAAGCTACCTCTATAAATCAGAACAGCCACTATTGCTAAATGCGTTAAGTGATGAAACATTTGATCAAATCCAAAAATATTCCAAAAGCTAGATTTAGATTTATCATTAAATCGCCCTAAATACCTGGGGCCTGATTTGATTCTATCCATGATAAAATGACAGGCAAAATCCACAAGACTTAGCCACCAGAGGGACGCATTAACCATAAGAACAATGGCTAAAGTCAAAATAGCATGTACAGCACAATGTATAGACAAGGGCGCTAAAAATTCCCACCCTGGAAGGGTTTTTTTCAGCATATACTCACGCTGTAACGGAAAATCAGCTACAAATTGTTTCAACTGAAATAAAATCAGCAATATAAATATATGTTCAACCTCAGGACTCATAAAAAATGAGCATCCCCTTTTTATCTATTTCTGTTAATAGCTTAATTTCTCATAGCAAGGCAAACAAGACAAATAGATAGAGGGATAGACAAAGGTCTTGTCCTTTAATTACGAAGTCCCTACAATGACGGGGTAAAACAATATGCTTTCCAAGCAAAAACTTTATCTAGGGCAAAATATGAAAGAAAACCAAGAAAATCCCCTTCTAAATTTAGGCATAAATATTATTATTCCTGTCATCGCCTTAAAACAGCTATCAGAAAGAATCAATCCTAGTGTCGCTCTCGTAGTTGCTTTGTTATTTCCAGTGGGATACTTCATCTTTGACTACGTAAAACTAAAAAAGAAAAATTTGATGTCTATTTTGGGCTTCGTCAATATTGTTTTAACCGGTGGCCTTGCTCTGTTTACGGTTAAAGGAGTATGGTTCGCTGTAAAAGAAGCCGCCTTCCCTCTTATTATCGGCTTAGTCATTTTTATTTCACAATACACTAAAAAACCACTCATGAGAATTTTTGTATACAATGAAAACTTTATGGATGTTCCTCGAGTAGAGCAAATTATCGGCGAAAAAAACCATGAAAAAGCTTTAGATAGACACTTTAAAAAGTCTACCGCTTTATTCGCTTACTCGTTTTTTCTGAGTGCAATTTTAAATTATGTTTTAGCTAGGTATATATTCGTAGACATCGACCCCACTCTAAGCCACGAAGCTCATCAAGTTATACTTAACGAACAGATTGCCAAAATGACTTGGGTAAGTTTTTTAGTTATTGCCCTTCCGCTTACTCTGTTTATGCTCCTCATAGGAGTCCACTTGAATAATGGAATTCGAAAACTCACAAATTTAAAAACTGAAGAAATTTTTCCTATGCTCGCAGTTAAAGACAAGGACCAGGAGCTCACTAATAATCAGTAATCCCCAACTCTTCAAGAGCCGGTATTTCTTGCCCTTTAGCTTTTATTTTATTTACTAACGCTTGAAATTCTTTATATTTTTTACGCTTTTTTTCCCGATCCAAACGATACTCTTCTTCGGCTCGTAAATAACCGCTATCGTCTTGCTCTTCTTCTTTTTTCAATTTTTGCGCCTCAGCATACTGTCTACGGGCGACATCAAACTCCCTCTGATCCATCAAGCGTATTTTTCTTTGCTCCTGCCGAGCCCGTGTTCTTTGAATTTCCCATTCTTCGTTCTCATGCTTTTGCTTGAAGTAACTTTCATAACGCAACTTCATATCCTGCAAGATTCTCGCTTTTCGCGACACCATCTCGTCACTCTCCGCCCAGAGAGGATTAAACTTGAAAACAATGAGCAATAGCAAATATCGATACATATCTGTAGGATATCACGGCTAAAAATGAACAGGTACACAAAAAAATCATAGTCCTTTTACTCGACCTATGTTTTACTCAATTCCGTAAAAACCTAAGTGGGCTTAATAATATGGGCTTAATAATGGCCTAATCTATAAATGGTCTAACCTGATATTAGATCTAATAAGTGAGGTGAATTTTGGAATTTCTATCAGAAATTGGGCTGTTTGGCCTAAAAGCTCTTGTCATCGTAATATCTATCATTGTGGTTTTACTTTTTGGTGTCATGCTGGCTGCCAAAAATAAATTGCTCGGAAAACTTGAAGTAAAAGATTTAAATGATCAATACCAAGGCTATTCTAATTTGCTTAAGCAAATCGCGTTTTCAAAAGATGAGTTGAAAAAAGATGAGAAGTCGCAAAAAAAGAAAGATAAAAAATCTAAAAAAGCCATTCCCTCAAAAATTTATTACATTAAATTTGAAGGTGATATCAAAGCTTCTTCAGTAGAACAATTGCGAGAAGAAGTTACGACCATACTTTCGGTAGCCTCTAAAAAAGATGAGGTGGTTGTTAATATTGAAAGCCCCGGAGGCATGGTTCATACTTATGGACTCGCTGCTGCTCAATTAGAAAGAATAAAAAAGGCGGAAATTCCGCTTACAGTATGTGTAGATAAGGTCGCTGCAAGCGGCGGATATTTAATGGCCTGTACAGCCAATAAAATTTTAGCGGCTCCTTTCGCAATAGTTGGATCTATCGGAGTCATTGCCCAGGTTCCAAACTTCAATAAACTATTGAAAAAAAATAACATCGACTATGAAGAAATCACTTCCGGGGAATATAAAAGAACCGTGAGTCTCTTCGGAGAGATTACAGAAAAAGGAAAACAAAAATTTACTGAAGACATTGTTGAAACCCATAAGCTCTTTCGCGATTTTGTAAACAAACACAGGCCTCACCTAGACATCAACCAAGTGGCTACAGGTGAACACTGGTACGGACAACAGGCCATTGACAAAAAACTCATCGATGAAATCGCCACTAGCGACGAGTATCTCTATTCAAAAATTAACGATTTCCGCATCATTAGTGTGAAAGTTAAAGAAAAACAAGGCTTACAAAAAAAATTAAGTGAAGCCATGAGTCTTGTCGTAAAAAAAGGAATTTCTGGATATCTCAAAGAAGTAGAAACAGATTATAAATTTTAAAGTTTTCAAAATTTACTCTAAAAATTTAAAATTGAAAGATCTCCCTTCACTCCCCACATAGTCTTTCACTAAGTGGCTCCTTCCCTTTAATTGATATTTATATATCATTAACCCCTCTATCCCCACAGGGCCACGTGCATGTGTTTTAGAAGTACTTATTCCAACCTCCGCTCCCATTCCAAAACGATAGCCATCGGCGAAACGAGTCGACGCATTACTAAAGACACAGGCGGAATCCACATAATCCAAAAATATTTTTTCAACTTCAGGATTGTTATGAAGTATGCAATCCGTATGATGGGAACCAAAGGTATTGATGTGCTCTATAGCTGACTGAATATCTTCAACAATCTTTACTGCCATGATTTTCTCACCATACTCCACAGACCAACTCTCAGGCGAAGAGTAATTATATCCTAAGGCGTTAATACTATCGCAAGCTTTTAGCTCAATCCCCTCTTCAGCTGCTCTTTGACTAAAGCTTTCCATAAAATTCTTCGCAATATCTTTATGAATAAGTAGTGTCTCTAAAGCATTGCAGGCTGATGGATATTGAACCTTAGAGTCTACTATTACATCTAAACTCTTTGTCGGACTGGCCGAAGAATCTACATAAATATGACATATACCATCTGCATGACCCAACACAGGTATATTTGTAGAATTCATAACCGTTTGAACCAGCTCATTGCTTCCACGAGGGATGACTAAATCAACATACTGAGAATAGCTCAACAACCGAGAAACCTCTTCTCGGGTTTCTAACAAATAGCACCAATGCTCTGGCAAAAAATCAAAGTGACTGTTCATATCTGATACTATACTCATAAAAGCTCTATTTGAGTTAAGAGCCTCTTTCCCACCCTTTAGAACAGCTACGTTTCCTGATTTTAAAATAAGAGACAAAATCTGAGGGATGACATCTGGTCTTGATTCAAAGATTATCGCTACAACACCAATGGGAACAATTTTTTTTTCTAAAACAAGAGTGTCGTCAAGTTGCTTCTTCCATGCAATAGTATTAGATAAATTCGGCAAGAGGCTGATATCTTTAATTCCTTTTGCTAAAGTCTCTATTTTATCTTCAGTCAACTTCAACCTTTGATATAAGCTCTCTGAGATTTTACCACTCTGTTCTTTCAAGTCTTTTAAATTTTCTTGTAATAAAAAATCCTTTTTTAACCTCAATTGCTTGGCAAAAAAATCTAACGCCGCAATCCTATGTTCAGGCTTTAAATTCGACATCTTTGTATAGCTAGCTTTGCAAGACCTTAATACTTTTTCCATATTCATTAGCTTTGCCCCTTGTAAACTACCATATTATCTCTTTGTATAATGACATCATCTTTAAACTCTTTTGATAAAAAATCTTTAGAGTGAAGACCTTTTATTTTAGTTAACTCATCAATAGAGTAATTACAAATCCCTTTAGCTATTTCATTTTGTTCTTCGTCTAAAACACTCACCACATCTTTTCTTGAAAAATTTCCAGCAGCGTTTAATATTCCAACAGCTAATAAGCTAGATCCTCCCTCTAACAAAGCAGCCTTTGCTCCTTGGTTGACAATTAAACTCCCGCAAGCTCCTGTCGAATAACCTATCCACAGTTTTCTCTTCGACAAGGTCTTTGAACTTAAAAATAAAGTTCCGGGCATATCTTCTGAGGATTCCTTCAATCGAGCATTGAGTATTTTATCAATGACCTGATTTTCAAAACCACTGGCTATTACGCTCTTGACGCCACTGACGTGCGCAATTCTAACAGCCTCTAACTTAGAGCCCATTCCTCCTCTGCCGTAATCACTTTTCCCAGAGGAATTCACTCCTCTCACTTGATCAAAATCACTCACCAGAGAAATTTTCTGAGCATCTGGAAATAAATTTGGATTTGCCTCATACACACCATCTGTATCGGTCAACAGAACTAAGAGATCAGCTCCCATCTTGCTAGCAACTAGCGCCGACAATTGATCATTGTCACCAAAACTCTTTTTACCATAAAGAGGAGATAGCTCTTCATCAGAAATTGAATCATTTTCATTTATAATAGGAACAATATTTTTATTCATCATTCCAAAGATCAAATTCCTAAAATTCAAATAGGTCTTTCTAGAAGTAAAATCTTTCGAAGTCAGCAAAACCTGCCCAACATTAAAACCATGGGCTTCAAAAATTAATCCATACTGATACATCAGTCGGGCTTGCCCAACCGCCGCACACATTTGTTTCTCGGCTAAAGTTAAAGTCCCTTCTAGTTTAAGTAAACTCTTACCTACCCCTACCGCACCGCTTGTGACCAACAAGTACTCAAATTCTTTTTTATGCTTAGACAGTTGCGATATTAAGTCTTTGAGCAAATCTAAATTTAAACCCTCGTCTTTGCCCATGACAACTTTCGTGCCCAATTTGACAACTATGCGAATTTTTTCATTCATCAGGGTTATCTCCATCATTTCTTTTTGGCATAATTTTTTTTGCCTCAATAATGACTTTGTTTCTAATAGATTCAAGATTTTCAATAGGGGTACTTACAGTAGAATTAGAAAAAAATGGGAGAATATTTTGAAACCCATTCTCCAGATTCGCCCACTGAGTTAAAGTTATCTTCTTCTTGAGTTGGCCTTTAAAAAATTCAGACTTTGGAATTAAATGAATAGATAGATTATCTACAGATCCATCAAC